>JBKJNV010000560.1:0-9817 GCA_046593435.1 Roseomonas sp. | reverse complement strand
CTCATCGCCGCGCAATCCGTCGGCTTCGCACTCTATCGCCGCGAGAAGACTGGCCATGGCGAGTCCATCGAGGTGCCGATGTTCGAGAACATGGCGAGCTTCGTGATGAGCGAGCATCTGGGGGCTGCCACCTTCGACCCGCCCGAGGGACCATCCGGCGATGCGCGGCTGCTCTCGCCCGATTACCGCCCGCTGCCCACGCTGGATGGCTATCTGACAGTGCGCCCCAACAATAACCGCCAGGCCTTCGCCTTTTTCGACGCCATCGGCCGGCCCGAGCTGAAGCAAGATCCGCGCTTCAAGACGGCGCTGACCCGCACCGAGAACGCTCCCGATTATTTCCGTGTGCAGGTGGAGGCGCTGGCCACCAAGACCACCGCCGAATGGCTGGAGATCTTCGCCAAGGCCGATGTCCCCGCCGGCCCGTATAACGAGCTCGACGATTTGCTGGAGGACCCGCACCTCCTCGATGTCGGTTTCTGGCATTTCGACGAGCACCCGACAGAGGGGCGCATCCGCCGCACCAAGGTGCCCAACCGCTTCAGCGGCGGCATGCGGGAGGAGGTGCTGCCCGCGCCCCAGCTCGGCCGCCACACGCGCGAGGTGCTGCGCGAAATCGGCCATGATGAGGCGACCATTGCGGCCATGCTGGAAAGCGGCGCGGCCTTCGAGGGAATTTCGTGATGGTGAATTGGCGCTCCCTGCTTTTCGTCCCAGCCACGGCGGAGAAATTCGTCGCACGCGCCCATACACGCGGCGCCGATGTCATCATCCTCGACCTGGAGGACAGCATCCCGCCCGCCTCGAAGGATGCCGCCCGCGCTGCCCTGCCGGCAGCGGCAAGGATCGCGGGCCAGGGCGGCGCCGCGATCTGCGTGCGGATCAACCGCGCGCTGGAGATGAGCATCCCCGACATCGCGGCCAGCGTGATGCCGGAAGTCAGCGTGCTGATGCTGCCCAAGCTGATGGGTGCGGAGCATGTGAAGCTGCTCTCCGAGGTGGTGGCGGTGCGCGAAGCCGCACTCGGCCTGGCCATCGGCCATACCCGCTTCATCGGCGTGGTGGAGATGCCCCAGGCGCTGCCCGCACTTGCCACCATCGCCAGCGCCGATCCGCGCATGGCCGCACTCGGCGTTGGCACCGAGGATTTGAGCACCGAGCTGGAGGCCGTGCCGGGGGCGGATGCGCTGTATGTGTTTGGCATGATGGCGGTGGCCGCCGCGCGCGGCGCGGGCATCCTGCCCATGGGCTCGATCGGCGCCTTCGCCGATTTCTCGGACCTCGGCGCCTATCGCGCTTCGCTGCAACGCTCGCGCCGGCTGGGCTTTGGTTGTGCGGCCTGCATCCATCCGGCACAGGTGCCCATCATCAACGAGGAATATGGACCGGCGCCGGCCGAGGTGGAGCGTGCCCGGCGGCTCATCGCGGCCTTCGATGCCGCCTTGGCCGAGGGCCAGGGCGCCGTCGCCTTCGAGGGCGCGATGATCGACCTGCCGGTGGTGGAGCGCGCGCGGCGGCTGCTGGCCCGCGCGCGCTGAGACTCAGCTATTCGGTGATCAGCTTTTCCTTGGCCAGCGCCACCAAATGCGTACGCGTCCGGCGAGGACCGCCTACCGCGGCGCGGCTGAAGCTGTCCTGTGTTCGTACGGGCGCTCTTGTGAGCGTGGGTAAGAACGGGGACATGGATGGAGATCATCACCGGGGTCGAGCGTCGGCGGCGCTGGCGACGCGTGCAAAAGTTGCGGATCCTGGCCGAGCTCGAGGAGCCAGGTGCTACAGTCACCGCGGTGGCGCGTCGGCACGAGGGCAGCCGTGGCCTGATATGGCAATGGCGAGACGCACGACGGCGCGGTGATCTGGTGGTGCAGGAGCCGGCGTTCTTGCCGATGCGGGTGGCGGTCGCCTCAGGGCGCTGCGGCAACAAGGGCAGGATTCGCCGCAGGCCTCTGGAGGGGCGAATCCTGGACTCTCTGGCGGGCGAGTAGACGTCGCCGGATTTGGTGGCGCTCTTCATCGAGGAGCTCACCGCCGAGTGGAACCGGCTTACCGGGGACAGGTCCGAGGCGCTGACGGCTAAGCGCAGAGATCTGGCGAAGGTCGAGCGCAAGGTGGCGGGGCTGATCGATGCCATTGCCGACGGCCTGAGGACCCAGGGCCTGCGCGAGCGGCTGGAGGCGCTGGAGGCGCGGCGGGCTGTCTTGGCACGTGAGGTCGCAGATCAGGCGTCGCAGGGCTCTTCACCCCGGCCTGGCCGAAGTGTACCGCACGCGGGTGGCGCACCTTCGCGCCCAACTGCCCACGAGCGCCCCGCCGGAGGTCACGGAGGCGCTGCGGGCACTGATAACGCGTGTCAAGATACACCCTCCTGAAGTAGGGAAGGCTGGTCCGCGGATTGAACTGATCGGCTACCTCGCGGCATTGCTGCGTGCGGGTGGTGCTGATGGCCCTGAGATGTTGCTGTGTTCGGTCAAGGATGATGCGGGGACGCGCAACCGACGCTCCCAATACGTCACCGTCTTGATCTGATCACCCACGAACGTGACAGACCCCAGCCCGGTTTGAGTTCAAGAGCTTGTGCCCCGCTGCTGCAGCGGTGGGAACCGGGCTCCAACCTTCTCTGGGGCGCAAGTGGGCGGGGCATTGAGCAAACCCTGGGATGGCTGAGCAAAATGTTGCCGCGCCGCTTCGGACTTGGGGCACGACATGTTTTGTCACGATCGGGAGCGGCTCTGTCGCAGATAGCCGTGCATACCGGGTCATCGCCGGAGTTCATCGATGCGCTTGCCCTTCACTATCGCTTGCTGCATCGCTTGGTCCGGATCTTCCCTTGCTGCCGATCTGCGCGCCGGCTTCCGCGACGCTGTCGGTCTGAGTGCCGAGCTTCGCGGCCTGGAGGCGCAGCGGGCAGTGATCGGTGCCCGTCGCCAGGGCACGCAGGCCCTGCTGCCCGGCGCGCCTTCCATCAGCCCTTCTTGGCGCACCACGACGCTGACTGGACGCGGTGCCCAGGAATTTGAACTCGGCGGGGAGGTGCCACTTTGGCTACCGGGGGAGTCGCGGGCACTGCGCGGCAACGTTGAGGCACAGAATGCCCAGCTCGATGCCCGCATCGCACAGGCCCGTCTGCAGCTCGCAGCGGAGGTCCGCGACGCCTACTGGACCTGGAACGTGGCCTCCGCCGAGCGAGAGGCCGCGAGCGCCCGCATGGGGTCTGCTCGTACGCTGGAGCGAGACCTTTCCCGGCAGGTTGGCGCCGGCCAAGTCGCCCGCACGGACCTGTTGCTTGCTACCGCCGACCTGCGTGACGCCGAGGCGACACACCGTTTGGCGGTCGGGGCCTTACGGGATGCGGCGATCGCCTTTCGAATTCTGACCGGGCGCGATCCCAGCCCGGGCGCGCCTGAACGCGTCGCACCGCCCCCCGCTGGTGAGGCGGCACTGCGAGCACTTCCGGCAGCCGTGGCGGCCCGGACTGCGCAAGACCTGGCGCGTGCCGAAGAGCGGCTGGCGCAGGTGCGGGACCGTGCCAATCCGGCGCTGTTCGCCGGGCTGCGGCGGGAACGCGGCGAGTCTGGCGGACGATACGCGGACAGCGTGCAGTTCGGCATCCGTATCCCCTTTGCATACGCCCCGCAGGTGAACGAGCGAATCGCCACCGCGCGTGCCGAGGCAGCGCTGGCCGAGGGCACATTCGCGACCGTTTCGCGTACGCTTGCCCAGGCCGATCGCCGTGCACGTGCCCAGGCGGAAGATGCTGTGGCTATCGCAAACCTCTCCGAGCAGCGCCATCGGGCGCTCGCTGAGCAGTCCAGCCTCGCGGAGATCGCCTTCCGCGCCGGGAACCTGCCGTTTGCTGAACTCGTTCGCATTCGCGCTCAGCTCGTGCAAGCCGACGCGCAGCGACGCCGTGCGCGGGTCGAGCAGGGGCGTATCGCCTCGCAGATCAACCAAACCCTGGGTCTGGAGCCACAATGATGCGACGCCTGATGCTTGCTATTGCGACGACCCTGGCGTTGGCCCTGCCGGTGTCGGCGCATGAGGGGCATGGAGATGAGGCGCCGCCGGTCGCCAGCGCGCTCCCCCGCACCGAAACTCATAGCGACCTCTTCGAAATCGTGGCCGTGCTGCAGCAGGGCGGCGTCCTGTCCATCTACCTTGACCGGTGGGCCGACAACGTGCCCGTCGATGGCGCCGTGACCCTGACGCTTGATGGCCAGGACGTCGCCACGGAGCGTCTGGGGATCGGCCTGTTCGTCGCTCGCTCGCCGCTGCTCGCGCGACCGGGTCCACGGGACATCATCTTTTCGGTCACTGCCGGCGACGCGATGGACCTGCTGACGGCGACGCTGGAAGTGCCAGCTCCGGTGGTCGTGCCGAGCGCGGGGGCAAGTGCCCTGGCCTTCCTTCGGGATAGCGTGAGCCTGGTGGTCCTTGGCGTGCTGCTTCTGCTGGCCGGGTTGTTGCTGGGCCGAGGCTCCGTACGCCGCGCGTTGCCAGCCATGGTCGAGGAGGCCGAGCCGGCTCTGGCGACCATGGAGAAGCCGCCGACGAAGCTCGTAAAGCCTGTGCTGGCCAGCCGGACCGCGGCGCTCGGTGTTCTAGCCTGCCTCGCTGCGGCGCCTGTCCTGGCGCAGAGCGCGGCACCCGGCTCGACGGCGACTGCCGAAGCGCCAAGACGCCTGGATGATGGCGCAATTTTCTTACCCAAGGCCTCCCAGCGTCTCCTAACCATCCGCACCCAGGTGACGGCTGCCGGAGAGGCCTCCGCCTCGGTACGCATGATCGGCACCCTGGTGCCGGATCCAAACGCTTCGGGTCGCGTGCAGTCAAGCCAGCCGGGCCGCCTGGCGCCGGGCGATCAGGGCTTCCCCATCCTCGGCCAGCGGGTCGAGCGTGGCCAGGTGCTGGCCTATGTTACGCCCAGCTACAGCGCCGCGGAGCGCGGCAGCCTCGCGCAGAATGCAGCGGAGCTTGATGCACAGGTCTCCATCCTGACCGCTCGGGTAACCCGGCTTCGGGCGCTGCGCGGCAGCGTGTCCGAACGCGAAATCCTGGAGGCGGAGGCCGAGTTGGCCGGCTTCCGCCAACGGCGCTCCGCCATTCAGCCTGCGCTGTCGGGACGCGAGCCGTTGGTCGCTCCCGTCTCCGGCGTGGTGTCCGTCGTACGCGGTGCAGTCGGGCAGATTGTGGACAGCGCCACGTCCGTCTTCGACATCGTGGATCCGGCGCAGCTTTGGGTGGAGGCCCTGGCCTTCGACCGTGCTGCCGTGGAACGCATCACTGGTGCTACCGCGACGCTCAGCGATGGCCGGGTCGTGCAGCTCACTTTCGTGGGCCGCGGTTTGACTGTTCGTCAGCAAGCGGTGCCGGTGAATTTCAGGGTCGAGAACCCACCGGGCGATGCACCCGTCGGCGGTTCCGTCCTGGTGACGCTGCAGACTGCGCGTTCGGTGCAGGGCATCGTGTTGCCCGCCGATGCCGTGGTGAGGTCTGCCGAGGGGCCGCCCATCGTGTTCGAGCACGCCTCGGCTGAGCGCTTCGTGCCACGCCAGGTTCGGGTGCAGCCGTTAGACGGCACGCGTGTAGTGGTGACCGGCGGGTTGGAGCCTGGCGGGCGAGTTGTCGTCCAGGGCGCCGGCCTTATCGCCCAGGTGCGCTGAGCCATGTTCTTCAACGCCATCGTTGGCTTCTCTCTGCGCAATCGGCTGTTCGTGCTGATCGCCGCCCTACTGATCGCTGGCTATGGCAGCTGGACGCTGTCTCGCATGCCTGTGGATGTATTCCCCGACCTCAACAAGCCGACCGTGACCTTGATGACAGAGGCCGAGGGCTTCGCGCCAGAAGAAGTTGAGCAGCTCGTCTCCTTCCCCATCGAGACGGCCGTCAACGGCCTGCCCGGCGTCACGCGCGTGCGGTCCGTCTCGTCGGTCGGGCTATCCATCGTCTTCGTGGAGTTCGACTGGGGAGCCGACATCTGGCGGGCGCGCCAGCAGGTCAGTGAGCGCCTCGGCCAGATCGCTGCGCAATTACCGCCGCGCGTGCTGCCGGCGATGGCACCTGTCTCCTCCATCATGGGCGAAATCATGTTGGTGGCGGTGACGCCGCCGGCGGATGGCTCGGTCACGCCAATGGATCTGCGCACCATTGCCGACTGGGTAATGCGGCCGCGGTTGCTGACCATCCCTGGCGTGTCGCAGGTGATTCCTATTGGCGGCGAGGTGCGGCAGTTTCGGATCAGCCCAGACCTCGACTTGCTGCATGCGCTCGACCTGACGCATGACCAGCTGGCAACGGCGCTGCGGCAGTTCGGCGTGAATGCCGGTGGCGGCTATGTGGATCAGGCCGGGCGGGAATTCCTGATCCGTAACATCGGCCGCACGGTCGCATTGGAGGACCTTCGCAACGCCACGGTCGGCTTCCGGGAAGGGCAGCCGATTGCTTTGCGACAGGTGGCGGCGGTCGATTTTGGCGCACGCTTCAGGCGGGGCGAAGCCGGGGTGGATGGCGGACCGGCAGTGATCCTGGCAGTTTCGAAGCAGCCCGGCGCTGACACGATCCGCCTGACACGCGCTGTTGAGGCGGCGCTGGCCGAGCTTCAGGCCGGCATGCCGCGCGGCGTGCGGGCGGACCGGGTCAAGTTCCGGCAGGCCGACTTCATCGGGCAATCCATCGCTAATCTGGAAACAGTGCTTCAGGAAGCATTTGTTGTCGTCGCCATTGTGCTGTTTGCATTCCTGTTGAACCTGCGCACGACCTTTATCTCGCTGACTGCGATTCCGCTTTCCATCTTGCTGACTGCCATCATCTTTGCCGCGGCGGGCCTGTCCATCAATACGATGACGCTGGGTGGCATCGCCATTGCGGTGGGTGAGCTGGTCGATGACGCGGTGGTCGATGTTGAGAATATCTTTCGGCGCCTGCGGGAGAACCGAGAGCGGGGCGACCCAGAGTCGATCCTCTCAGTTATCAGCCGCGCCAGTTCGGAAGTCCGGTCGGGGATCGTTTATGCCACGCTGATCATCGTGCTGGTTTTTCTGCCTCTGTTCGCGTTGTCGGGCATCGAGGGCCGGTTGTTCGCTCCGCTGGGCATCGCCTACATCGTCTCGATCCTGTGCTCGCTGCTGGTCGCAGTCACGGTGACGCCGGTTCTGTCCTACTGGCTGCTGCCGCGCATGAAGCGCATGGGCAGCCATGACGGCTGGCTGGTGCGTAAGTTGAAGGCCGGCAATGACCGTGCGTTACGCTGGGCCTTCGGCCATCGGACATTAGTGATCGGCTTGGCCGCCGCCGGCGTTGCGCTTTCCGCGGCCACCGTGCCCTTCTTGCCGCGCGCCTTCCTGCCACCCTTCAACGAGGGCACCATTGTCATTGGCTTGACCTACCAGCCCGGCATCTCGCTGGCGCAGAGCGACGCGCTCGGCCGCGTGGCGGAGCGGCTGGTTATGGAGGTTCCGGAGGTGAAGGGTGTTGGCCGTCGCACCGGCCGCGCAGAACTGGATGAGCACGCGGAGGGCGTGCACAGCTCCGAATTGGACCTCGACCTCCTGCCAGGTGGCCGGCCTCGGGCTGAGGTGCTGGCCGATATTCGCGGACGCCTTTCGGCGCTGCCTGCCTCCATCAACCTTGGCCAGCCAATCAGCCATCGCCTGGACCATATGCTCTCCGGTGTGCGAGCGCAGATTGCGTTAAAAGTGTTTGGTGATGACCTGGACACGCTGCGCACCGTGTCTGAGACGCTACGTGCTCGGCTGGCGGCACGCGTGCCGGGTCTCACCGACCTTCAGCTCGAGCGGCAGGTCCGCATCCCACAGTTACGCATTGCCATTGATCACGATCGGGCGGCGCTCTACGGCGTCTCGGCCGCATCGCTGACCGAGACGCTGCAGGCACTCACCGGTGGCACCGTCATCAGCCAGATTATGGATGGCCCCCGACGCTTCGACGTGGTGATGCGCTTGGCCGACGCGGACCGTACCACGGCACGCCTCGCGGAGGCGCTGGTGGAGGCACCAGGCGGCCGCGTGCCACTGCGCATGCTGGCGCGCGTCGAGGAATCCGACGGCCCGAACCAGATCCTCCGCGAAGGCGCGCGACGCCGGATGGTGGTGTTGGCGAACGCGACACCGGGCGCGAACATGTCCGATATCGTGGCCGGCATTCGCGCGGAACTGGCGAGGGTTCAGCTTCCGCCCGGCTACACGACCAGTCTGGAAGGCACCTTTCAGGCGCAGGAGGAGGCAATGCAGACCATCGCAATCCTCTCGGTCATCTCGCTGTCGCTGATCTTCGTGGTGCTGTACTCGCGCTATCGTTCGGCCGTCCTCGCGCTGGTCATCATGGGCAACGTACCGCTCGCGCTGATCGGCGCGGTGGCCGCGCTGTGGCTGGCCGGACAGCCGCTTTCGGTCGCCACCATGGTGGGCTTCGTGACACTCACCGGCATCACCACCCGCAACGGCATTTTGAAGGTCAGCCACTACCTCAACCTTGCTTTGCATGAAGGCGAGCGCTGGGGCCTTGCCCTGGTCCTGCGTGGCAGCGCCGAGCGCCTGACGCCGGTGCTGATGACGGCGCTGGCCGCCGGGTTTGCGCTGATCCCGCTGGCGGTCGGCGCGGAAGCACCGGGCAAGGAGATCCTCCATCCGGTCGCCATCACCATCCTGGGCGGCCTGGTCAGCGCTACCCTGCTCGACACCTTCGTGACGCCGATCCTGTTCCACCGCTTCGGTCGACCGGCGCTGGACCGGCTCCGCGTGGAAGCAGCCGAGCGGGCCGATGCGGGCCAAACTGGCGGCTTTGGTGCCGCCGCAGAGACATTCTGACATCAAGGGAGAACTTTCATGCATGCTCGTCGAACTCTCGTCGCCCTCCTCGCTGCAGGGCTACCGTTGTCGGCATTCGCCCATGGCGAGGGTGCGCGCGGAGCCAACGGCGGACTGATCGGGGACCTGGGCGACCGTCACATCGAGTTGCTGGCGCGCGACGGCGAGATCCGGGTGTGGGTCTTGGACGCGCAGGACCGTCCCGTGTCCGCTGCCGGCACCACCGGCAACCTCATCGTGCTGGCTCAGGGGCGCCAGCAGACACTGCGGCTGGAGCCCGCTGAGGGAGGGGCCTATCTGGTGGCTCGCGGCGATTTTCGCGCCGCCCCCGGCATGCGGGTCGTAGCAAGCATGACTTTCCCGGGTCTGCCGCCCCGTCAGGCGCGCTTCACGCCGGCGGGCTGAGCCATGCAGGAAACTCCCGAGCGCCGCCTGTTGGATCCCGTGGCGCATTTGCTTGTCGTTGAGGATGACGGCGAGATGCGGCTGCTTGTGACGCGGCTGCTGCGGGAGGCAGGATTTCGAGTGTCCGCGGCGCGCGATGGGCGGGAGATGTGGGAGATCATGGATAACGCCGCCGGGGCGCCGGACCTGGTCCTCCTCGACGTCATGCTGCCGGGTGCGTCCGGCCTTGATTTGCTGCGCCGGCTGCGTGAGCGGGGGCGGATCCCTGTGATGATGTTGACCGCCCGCGGCGAGGAGATGGACCGTGTGCTGGGACTCGAACTCGGTGCTGATGACTACGTGGCCAAGCCCTTTGCACCGCGCGAACTGGTGGCGCGGGTGCGGGCACTTCTGCGGCGCGCTGCTCCTGCGGCGGAGGCGGGCACCGATCCGCGCTCGCGCCGCCTTGCCTTCGCGGGCTGGGTGCTGGACACGGCCCGTCGCGAGCTGCTGTCGCCAGATGACGTGTCCATAGACCTATCCGGTGCCGAGTATGACCTGCTGCTGGCCTTCCTGGAGCACCCGCAGCGCGTGCTGTCCCGGGAGCAGCT
>JBKJNV010000479.1:0-4263 GCA_046593435.1 Roseomonas sp. | reverse complement strand
GAGACGGTGCTCTCGCAGATCGTGCGCATGGTGGAGCAGGCCCAGGGATCGAAGCTGCCGATCCAAGCCGTGGTCGACCGCGTGACCATGTGGTTCGTCCCGGCGGTGCTCGCCATTGCCGCGCTGACCTTCGGTGCCTGGCTGGCCTTCGGCCCCGACCCCGCGCTTGCGCTCGCTTTGGTCAACGCGGTCGCGGTGCTGATCATCGCCTGCCCCTGTGCGATGGGGTTGGCGACTCCGACCTCGATCATGGTCGGCACCGGGCGCGCGGCGGAGCTCGGCGTGTTGTTCCGCAAGGGCGAGGCGCTGCAGGCGCTGCGGGATGTGGAGGTGGTCGCCCTCGACAAGACCGGCACGCTGACCCTGGGCCGGCCGGTGCTGACCGACCTCGCCCTCGTGCCGGGCGAGGATGAGGCCGCGATCCTGGCGCTGGTCGCGGCGGTCGAGGCGCAGTCCGAGCATCCCGTCGCGCAGGCCATCGTCACCGCCGCCAGGGCGCGCGGCCTGGCCCTGTCGCAGGCAACCGAGTTCACCGCCGTGCCGGGCTTTGGTGCCACGGCTCTCGTGGATGGGCGGCGCGTCGCGGTCGGCGCCGACCGCTACATGGTGCGGCTGGGCCTGGACGTCGCGGGTTTCGAACAGACGGCGGCAGCACTCGCGGACCAGGGCCGCACGCCGCTCTATGCCGCGGTGGATGGGCGCCTTGTCGCGGCCCTCGCGGTGGCGGACCCGGTGAAGCCGGGCACGCCGGCGGCCCTCGCGGCGCTGCGGGCGCTGGGGCTGCGCATCGTCATGGTCACCGGCGACAACCGACGCACGGCAGACGCCATCGCCCGCGGCCTGGGCATCACGGAGGTGGTCGCCGAGGTGCTGCCCGACGGCAAGGTCGGGGTCGTGCAAGGCCTGCGCGCGGACGGGCGCAAGGTGGCCTTCGTGGGCGACGGGATCAACGACGCGCCCGCACTCGCCGCCGCCGATGTCGGCGTCGCCGTCGGCACCGGTACCGACATCGCGATCGAGAGTGCGGATGTGGTGCTGATGTCGGGCGACCTCGGCGCTGTGGCGACCGCCTTCGGGATCAGCCGGGCCACCATGGCGAACATCGCGCAGAACCTGTTCTGGGCCTTCGCCTACAATGTTGCACTGATCCCGGTCGCCGCCGGCATACTCCAGCCCTTCGGCGGGCCGCTGCTCTCGCCCATGCTGGCGGCCGGCGCGATGGGCCTCAGCAGCGTCTTCGTGCTGGCGAACGCCTTGCGGCTGCGGCGGTTCAAGCCCGCCGCGGCCGGCCCGGCGGGAGTCCCGTGATGAACATCGGCGAAGCGGCCCGGTCCTCGGGCGTCTCGGTGAAGATGATCCGGCATTATGAAACGATTGGCCTTCTGCCGGCCGCGACGCGCAGCGAGGGCGGCTACCGCGTCTACCGGATGGAGGACGTGCACGCGCTACGCTTCATCGGCAATGCCCGCGCGCTCGGCTTCCCGCTCGCCGAGATCGCGGAACTGCTGGGCCTGTGGCGTGACCGGGACCGCGCCAGTGCCGAAGTCAAGCAACGCGCGCTGGCCCATCTCGCGGCAATCGACGCCAAGGTGAAGGCGCTCCAGGCGATGAGTGAGACGCTGCACCAGTTGGTCGCGGCCTGCCACGGCGATCATCGGCCCGAATGCCCGATCCTCGAAGGGATCTCCGGGAGTAGGGTCCCCCCGGTGCAGGAGCGAAAACCCCGCCGGCGTGCCGGGGCGGAGCTGCGGCATGCGGGTGTTCCCGCGCGTGGGCAGGATTAGGGCCACCGGAAGGCTTCGCACTGGCTTTTCAACCCGGCACGGCGCGTGGCGCGGATCGCGCGCAACCGGCAGGGCCATGAACCGTTGTTCTACGGGCAATAAGGAATTCTCAAATGCTTCTGCCATTGGATGCGACTGTTGCCGTGATCGACGGGGAAAAGCTTCGGCTTTTCCGAAACACCGGCAAGGTTGGAGCGCCCAAATTGGTGGCGCTGGAGGAGCCGGAGCTCAGCAGCGAAAACAAGGCCTCGGGATCGCGCCACGGCAGCAGCGCGGCCAATCCTGACAGCAGCCGCCTGGATGAGGACAGCTTCGTGGCTGCTGTTGCGGGCTGGCTGAACACCCAGGCCCTGGGCAAGGCCTTCGAGGCAATTGCCATCGTGGCGTCCCCGAAGTCGCTCGGTGAACTGCGCAAGCACTACCACAAGGCGCTCGAATCCAAGGTGGTGGTCGAACTGGCGAAGGACCTGACGGGGCATTCGATCGCCGACATCGAGGCGGCGCTGGACAAGGCCTGACCAAGAAGAAACGCCGAAGGCACGCCGGCGACCGGGAAACCTTCCAAGGGAGATCGATCCAGCTTGGTTCAATGAACGCGCACGTGATTGTGCGGCGCGTGATGGGGCCGATAGGGTGCCGCCGCGCGGAGACCCGGAGGCTCAGAAAAGGATGGTGGCGGTCGGACGGGTAGGGGACTGGTTTGGGTATGCCCAACGTCCCGGAGACACGGGCGTCGGCAGCCTGCCGGAGATAAGGCAGGTCGGCCGGCTGCCTTGACCTATCCCGTCACCGCCGCCCAAACGCCGAGTGTCGATCTGCGTCGCGTCGCGCTCCTGGTCGGCGCGCTGCTGCTGCTCGCTGGCAACCTCCTCGTCGAGGCGCGTGCGCCGATGAAGGATGATGTCGCCTGGCTCATCCACGTCGCGCAGTCCTGGCTGGATGGCGGCCAGCCTTATGTCACCGAGATCGAGGTCAATCCGCCGCCGATCATCTGGTTCTCGGCCTTCGCGGTGGCGCTCGCGCGCTGGCTCGGTGCGCCCGTGGCGTTGGTCTATCCGGGATTGATCTCGGTGGTCCTGGCAGGGGTTGCATGGTGGGTCGCATCCCTCCTGGCGCGCCGCGATGTGTTCCATTCGGCCGCTGCGGTGTTCTTCGTCACGCTCGCGGCCCTGCTGTTCATTCCCGCAGGCGAGTTCGGGCAGCGTGAGCACCTGGTCGCGGCCCTGGCATTGCCCTGGCTGGCCTGGCGGGCGGCGCCGGGCGAGCCTTCGCGGTCGAGCGCGCCGGAGGGCTTCGCGGCCGGCCTGCTTGCCGGGGCAGGCTGCGCGCTGAAGCCCCTGTTCGTCATTCCCTTCGTGCTGGTCGAGGTGGCGATGTGGCGACGCGACCGCCGGATCGGCTGGCCCGCCGTGGCGGGTGCGGTGTGCTCGGGCGGGGGCCTCGTACTGCTCTCGCTCGCCCTGCATCCGGCCTACTTCGCGGAGGTCCTGCCGTTTGTGCTGTCGCATTACGGCGTGCCGTTCGATCTGGCGGTCCTGTTTCCGCGCGGTACGCTGCTGCTCGGCGCCGCGCTGGCCGGCGCATGGGGCCTGTGGTGGTGGCGCCGGCGCGAGCTGCAGGACGGTAGGCTCGTTCTGGTGCTGCTGGTGTTCGCATCGGGCGCGATGGTCAATTATCTCCTCCCCGGGCGTGGCTGGTTCTACCACCGCATCCCGGCGACGGTCGCGACCGTGCTGGCGCTCTGTGTGTTGTTCACGGCCTTGCCGCGCGGCTTCCTCGCGCGCGGGGCCGTGGCGGCGATGCTGATCGGGCTTGCCGGCCAAGCCGGAGGGCGCCTCGTGCCGCGCATCAGCATCGCCAGCGGCCTCGCTCCGGCCGATGCGCATCAGATCGCTGCCGTCGCGCGGGCGCATGGCGCAACCAGCCTGATGGCCTTCAGCCGCACGCTCGGGCGCGGTTTTCCCGTGGTTGAGTTGAGCGGGACGCAATGGTCGTCCCGCTTCGCCTCGATGTGGGCGGTGCGCACCGAATTGCTCGCGGAGCAGGCGCAGCCTGGCGCGGCGGGATCAACCATCGCGCGGCGCTGGGTGGTGGATGATTTCCTCGCCGCATGCCCCGACATCGTGGTGACGGACCATGATGACGGCCTGGATTACCCCGCCGCCCTGTCCCGCTTCGACCCGAGCTTCGCCCGCGCCTGGGCCGGCTATCGGCCGATCGCGGGGCCGCCACGCGGCGTGGAAATGTTCCACCGCCCCGCCGACGCCCCGCCTTGCAGAGCTGCGGGGGACGGCGCACCAGCCTCCGTCGCCACCGTGGTTGGCCGGTGAGCAGGAACCGCGGCTCCCCCAGCCTGGATTGAACGACCTCCGGCTCAGCCCGGCGGCGTTGTGCCGAAGGTCACCGCGGGCGCGCGAGGAAAGCGCGCAGGGTCGCGATCTCGCTTTCCTGTGCGCGGATCACCTCTTCCGCCAAGCGG
>JBKJNV010000471.1:0-5830 GCA_046593435.1 Roseomonas sp. | reverse complement strand
TGCAGGGGCAGCCCTTTCGGCTGCTCACCTTCATCGTTTTCCTCGGCGGCCTCGCGCGCCTCGGCGGCCTGTTCACCACCGGCGTGCCCGACGCGCCTATGCTGTTCGGTCTGGTGATGGAACTCATCGTCACGCCCGCGCTGTGCTGGTGGCAATCTCGCGTCGAAGCCGACGGCAGGACCGGGACCAACGGCACGTCCTTTTGAGACGTGCCGAGCGCCCGAACGGGCGCCGCCGGTCGTCCGGCGAGGCAAGCTGCAGAAGGCGGCGCCCGCCGCTTGAGGGCGCAGAAAGGCGCGCCGCTTTACATCATCCCCAGCGATAGCGGCGCGATCGCATTCCCATCCCGCCCGCCGTAATCCAACTGCCCCGCATCGCGCAGCATTTTCGCCTGGCTCTGCGCGAGAATGCCCGCCGCATCCCGCACATCCAGGCTCACCGGCTTCCCATCGCGCAGCACATGCGCCCCACCCACCAGCACATGCCGCACCGCGCGGTCGGCCGCATGAAACACCAGCGACCGCAGCGGGTCGCGTACCGGCTGCATCATCGGGTGGCTGAGGTCGAGCAGCACGCAATCCGCCTTCGACCCCACGGACAGCCGCCCGAGATCGGCACGGCCCAGCGCATCCGCCCCGCCCACTGTCGCCGCATGGAACACGCTGGCTGTGTCGGCGGCCACCAGATCCTTCGCCGCCCCGCGCGCGAGCAGAATCGCCAACCGCATCTCCTCGATCAGATTATGCGGCGCCACATCCGTGCCCATCGCCATGCGCACGCCCGCGCGGGAGTAGCGACCCAGGTCGCACAGATGCTCCCCATACCGCGCAAAAGGTGAGGGGCAATGCGCCACCGCCACGCCGCGCTCGGCCATCAGTGCCACGTCGCGCGACCCATGCCAGCCGATCGAGGGATGGTCATCGGTGAAGATCGCGTGGCCCAAAATACTGCGCAGCGTGAGCAACCCCAGCTGCCCCGCCCACTGGATAGGTGTCATGCCATGGCGGCGGATCATCTCCCGCACCTCGACGACGGCCTGCGCGATATGGGTGGTAAACGGCCGCCCGGTCGCTTCCGCCAGGGCCACGGAATCCCGCAGCAGACCCTCCTCACACGTATCGATCTGGGCGGGGAAGACGATGCCCGAAAGCCGCCCCGAAGCATCCCGCTCCGCCTCTTCCATGATGGCCTGCGCGGCAGCGAAGCCGCGCCGGCCGCCCTCCGCATCCCAGATCCATTCCACCGATTGCGGCGAACTCATCCCCCACCGGGCCGAGGCATAGCCGGGCCCCGCCCAGACGCGCAGGCCGGACTGGCGCATCACATCCATCCAGCCCTCGAACGGGGCGGAGAGATCGACCACGGAGGTCACGCCCGCGCCCATCAGCTCGGCATAGGCGAGGCGCATCGCCGCCTCCCGCCCGGCGGCATCCAGGCGCATGGATTGGCTGCGTTCGAACAGGCCGGTCATCTGCTGTTCGGGCACGCCGTGATCCTCGCGCACGCCGCGCAGGCCGGGCTCGGTGGTCGGGTGGGTGTGGACGTTCACCAGGCCCGGCAGAAGTGCCATGCCACTCGCGTCGATGCCCTCGCCCCCGGCCTGCGGGTCGTGCGGGGTGATGGCGGCAATCGCACCATCCGCGATCCGCACATCGACGCCGCGCGCATAGGCATGCCGCCCCGCGGCCGCATCCCAAACCACGGCCCAATCGGCATTCCTGATGAGCATCCTGGCCCCCTTTGCCTGCGAGCATGGACGATGGGCCGCGAAAGCGCGTCGCTCAAGCCCGGATCGGGCCTTGGTTTCTTCATCGGCGTGGGCGTATGAGGGAATCATGGACAGCCAACTCGCCGACACGCTCACCACCTGGCGCCGCCACCTGCACGCCAACCCGGGCCTCACCTTGCATGAGGGCGAGACGGCCGCCTTCGTCGTGCAGAAGCTTCGCGAAATGGGTGTGGCCGAAATCGCCGAGGGCGTCGGCGGGCATGGTGTCGTCGCCACGCTGCGGCGCGGCGGGACGGGCGGAAACCGCGCCGTCGGCCTGCGCGGCGACATGGACGCGCTGCCGATCCAGGAAGTGGCCGAGGGCCTGCCCTGGCGGTCACAAAACCCCGGCGTGATGCATGCCTGCGGGCATGACGGGCACACCACCGCACTTCTGGGCGCCGCCGCCCTGCTGCTGGCCGATACCAGTTGGTCGGGCGCCATCCACCTGGTCTTCCAGCCCGCCGAGGAAGGCGGCCGTGGCGCGGAGGCCATGATCCGTGACGGCCTGTTCGCGCGCTTCCCGATGGAGCGCATCTTCGGCTGGCACAATTGGCCCGGGCTGGAGGCCGGCACCATCGCCGTGCATGACGCCCCGTGATGGCGGCCGGCGCGCGCCTGTCGATGACCTTCGAGGGCCATGCCGGCCACGCCGCCCTGCCGCACGCGACGCGGGACCCGGTGCTGGCCGCCGGCCATGCCATCGTCGCCGCGCAATCCATTGTATCGCGCAACCTCGACCCCATTGCCGGCGGCGTCGTCTCCATCACCATGATGGAAGCGGGCGAGGCGCAGAACCAGATCCCCTCCCGCGCCGTGCTGCGCGGCACCGCGCGGTGGCTGCGGCCGGAGGATGGCGCGGTGATCGAGGCGGGGCTTCGCCGCGTGGCGGAAGGCGTGGGCGCGACCTATGGCGTGACCGGGTCACTGGAATTCCGCCAGGGCGTCTACCTCACCTCCAACACCCCCGCCGAGCGCGAGATCGCAGCCGCTGCGGCCGCCGCGGGTGGCGCGCTGCGCCGGGACCTGCCACCGGCCATGACGGGTGAGGATTTCTCCCGCTTCCTGGTCGAGGTCCCCGGCGCCTTCGTCTGGATCGGCAATGGGCCTGCGGATGGCGGGCGGGAGTTGCATCACCCGCATTACGACTTCAACGACGCCATCCTGCCCCGCGCGGCCGGGTTCTTGGCCGAAGTCGCGAAGCGGGCGCTCGCGGGCGGGTAATTGCTTGCCTTACGGCATGGGTCAGGGTAATCTAGGCGAAAATTCCTATCAACTTGCGGTTTTCGGCAGGTACGCTGAACTGTGCCCGAGACGATTCACCGGCGGTTTCGCGGCCTGCCAGCACCGAATTCTCGCGAAACAAAGAATAACGGCGGCGGTGGCCGGCTGTCCGTCATAAAAACCTCCTTGGGTGCATCGCAAGGCTTCTAAAGAGTTATTTAGAACAGATACACATCCTGAGAGATTCTAAACGCGTCGCGCATTAACAAATTTATTATGAAAAGACGAAGAAATAAGTATTTTATCAAAGGCTTTAGAATTTTTGATAAATAGCATTGGCACAACAAAAGGCCTGTCCAGAATGCTCGTTACTGGATCGATCACGCCCAGTATTTTTCTCGACATCCGGGGAGGTAAATTATCCTGTAGCACGAAGCTCTGAAAGGGCCGTTTTCCATAAACTTCAAACTGAGCGTGATCCGACCTCAACTCTATCCGAGTTCCCAACGTATCGTATATAACGCTCTCAACCAGCTGAACATAAATTTTATATTTCTGAAAAATAATTTTGTAAAATAAAATTACGCAGTAGGCCATTACAAAAATCGAAACATACGTAAAAGTATTGCTCCAAAAAGCGCAAGTAAAATCATTAAAGAGTCTAACAATGGGTCAAATTTTCCGACATTTGGATTATTACTTATACTCAATGAAATATATATAGTCGACATAAAAATAAACAATTTTGCCATAAACGTTAAAACAATATTTATAGAAATTACGCGGAAGGCGCTCCATTTGATTTGCACGACTTGATTGTGGTTTAGCATCTATCATCTCCTTCTGCAGCATTTCGTAACCGCATTGCTAAAATTTGAGTAGGCCGTCGCTTATTAAATTGAAGCCGGAGCAATGCTGGATCTTTGTGCTCGCTTCGCCGATAACCCAAGAGGTTTACACCAACTGTGGGCAAGTAACCTCTCTCCCGCGGTGCCTCCGAATTTCAGCGAAAATACCACGCAATTTCAATCGCCTGGCTGCCGCCGAGAAGGAAATCCGGAAGGAAGATTTCCTTACCCGCCCAGGCGTCGCATCCAGTCGCAGGCCTCCGCCACCGCCCGGTCAGCCGCCGGCACATGGCCCAGCGCGCGGAGGAAGCCGTGGATGGTCCCCGCGAAGACCGTCTCTTCCACCCGAACCCCCGCATCGCGCAGCTTCGCCGCAAAGGCGTGATTTTCGCCCGAGAGCACGTCGAGTTCCGCGATCTGCACCAGCACCGGCGGCAGCCCGCGCAGATCAGCCCGGAGCGGCGCAGCAAAGGGGGTCACGCGCAAGGCCGGCTCGGGGCAGTAGCACTCCCAATAGAAGCGCATTTTTGCTTGTGTCAGCGTGAAGCCATCGGCGAATTCAACATAGCTCGGCGTTGTCGTATCGCTGTCCAGCACGCCGTAATTCACCAGCAAACCCGCGAGCTTGATGTCCGGGTCCGTCTGCCGCAGCAGCAGCGCCACGCCCACTGCGAGGTTGCCGCCCGCGCTGTCCCCGCCCAACACGATGCGCGCCGGGTCGATCCCCCACGCCAGCCCCCCGCGCGCGAATTGCCGCACCACCTCGGCGCATTCCTCCAGCGCCTGGGGGAAGCGCGCCTCGGGTGAGAGCGCATAATCCGGCCCGACCACCATGCAGCCCGCCCCGGCGGCGTAGCTGCGCATCAGCCGGTCATGCGTATCGACCGAGTTCCACACCCAGCCGCCGCCATGGAAATAGATCAGCAGGGGCTGCGGCGTCTCCAGCACCGGGCGATTGACGCGGCAGAGCAGCCGCCGCCCGCGCACGGATAGCCAGCGGTCGCCCGAAGCCGCCATCGGCGGCCCGCCTTCAGCCAGCGGCAGGTTCAGCGCCTCGGTCGTCTCCCGCCCCGCACCCAGCGGCAGCGTGGTGGGCAGCGGCGGGAAGGCGGCGCCGCGCGCCTCCATCATGCTCTGGAAGGCCAGCATGGCGGGGTCCCAGCGCGGGTCATCGGGCATCGGTCGCGTCTCCTTGTTCGGCGCAAGGTTGAATCCGCAATACATCGCGGCGCAAGGTCCAGCCGCATGGCGGACCCCAACCTTCTCTCGCTGCGGCGCAAGCCCGGCTTTTCCGACGCGGCGCTGCTGCGTCCGTCCAGTGTCGCGCTGGTCGCCGACGGCACGGACCCGATGGCGGCGCTGCTCGCGCGCAACATGGCCACGGGTGGATTCGCCGGGCGTCTGTTCTCGGTGGGCCTGGCCGCCGACGGTTTCGAATCCGTGGCCGATATCGCGGCCCTGCCGATCGCCCCGGACCTCGCGGTGCTGTGCGTGGCCGCGGCCGGGCTGGAGGCGGCGATGGTCGCACTCGCCGCGCGCGGCTGCTTCGCCGCCCTGTGCCCCGGGGCGGCGCCCGATCTGCAGGCAATCGCCGCGCGCACCGGGGTGCGGGCGATGGGGCAGGGCAGCTTTGGCCTCGCGATCCCGGTCATCGGTCTGAACGCCACGCTCTCGCACCTGCCCATACGCCGCGGGCGGCTTGCACTCGTCACGCAATCCTCGGCCCTCGCACGCGCAGTGATCGACTGGGCGGAGGCGGAAAAGCTGGGCTTCTCGCTGATCGCCGGCATTGGCGGCAATGCCGATATCGGTTTCTCCACCGTGCTGGACTGGCTCGCGCGCGACACCGCCACCGGGGCGATCCTGCTCGACATCCGCCGCATCCGGGAGCCACGGCGCTTCATCTCGGCCGCACGCGCGTCCGTGCCGCCGCGCGTGCGGCCGAGATGAAGCGCCGTGGCTCCCGGATGCGGCGGATGTCGAGCAGGAT
>JBKJNV010000449.1:0-2575 GCA_046593435.1 Roseomonas sp. | reverse complement strand
GCCAAGCCCTGCCTGGGCCAGCGCGATGCGCTCGGCGGCGATGACCAGGTGAGCGGCGGCGACCAGCGCATCGGCGCGGCCTTCCATGGGCGAGCCGACATGGCCGTCGCGCCCCTCGATGGTGACGGCGAAGGTCATGACGCCAAGCGCGTGGCTGACGATGCCAACCTCCGCGCCTTCGCGCTCCAGGATCGGGCCCTGTTCGATATGGGCTTCAAAATAGGCGGCCAGTTCGCGGAACACGGCGGGATCCGCATCTCCCGCGAAGCCGGTGGCGGCGAGGGCTTCGGCGAAGGTCTCGGTGCCCGCGCGTTCGGGTGTGGCGAGCAGGTCGGCGAGCGGGCGCAGGCCCATGGAGACCTCGCTCGCGCCCATGGGCGGGTAGAAGCGCGCGCCCTCCTCGTTGGTCCAGTTGATGAGCAGGATCGGCGCCTCGGTCTCCGCACCGGCTTCATCAAGGGCGCGAAGGATTTCGAGGCCAGCGAGCACGCCATAGACGCCGTCGAAGCGCCCACCGGTGGGCACGGTGTCGAGGTGGCTGCCCACCGCCACCGGCTTGCGCGCGGGGTCGCGCCCGGGGCGCAGCAGGCCGATGGAACCCGCCTGGTCGATGATGGGGGTGAGGCCCAGCGCTTCGCCCCAAACAAGCAGTAGCCGGCGGCCTTCGGCATCGGCCTGCGTCAGCGCCTGGCGATTGTTGCCGCCAGCCGGCGTGGCGCCGACCTTGGCCATTTCCATGAGACTGTCCCAGAGGCGCTGGGGCGAGAGCGGGATGTTGGTCATGGCCGTGCCTCCACCCCGCACCATTCGGCGATGCATAGAGCGATGGTTCGGGTGATGTCGTGCATGGAGGCGAGGCCGACGCTCTCATCGATGCCGTGGATGTCCTGCGCGTCGGGGCCGAAGCAGGCGACCGGCGTGTGCTGATACAGCGTGAAGAAGCGCCCATCGGTGAGGCCCGTGGCGGGGTAGTCGCGGAGCGTGGCGCCCGAGACTTCGGTGAAGTGGCGCTTGGCCATCACCGCGATGGGCGAGGAGAGGTCGAAGACGCAGGGGTCCGCCATGAAGCCCTTGAACTCGACCGCCACCTTGGCACCGCGGAAGGTTTCGTCGCGCGCGGCTTCGGCGACGATGGCCTCGATGTCGCGCTTCGTCTGCTGCGCCGTGTAGCCCATCATCACGCCGACACGCAGCCCGATGCGGCAGCGGGTGGGGACGGAGCTGTTCCACTCGCCGCCCTCGATGGAGCCGAAATTCACGTTCACCGGATGGTTCACGCCGTGGAAGCTGGGGTGGATGCGCTCGGCCTTGTTCATCTCGCGCTGGTAGTCCTTGAAGCGCGCCGCGATGGCGGTCGCGGCCTCGATGGCGTTCACGCCGGCCTGCATGTCGCGCACATGGGTCGGGCGGCCGGTGACGGTGATCCAGGCCCAGACGACGCCCACCTCGGCCGAATACATCGCCGGCAGGCCGGGGCCGGGTTCGGGGATGATCACGGCCTCGGTCGCGGGGAGTGCGAGCATGGCAGCGAGCGCGCCATTGCCGGTGCATTCCTCCTCGATCACGGATTGCATCTGCACCTCGGCCGCGGGTTGCAGCCCGGCGAGGGTGAGCGCCTTGAACGCCATGCAGTAGCTGATGATGCCAGCCTTCATGTCGCCGGCGCCGCGGCCATACATGCGGCCATCGCGGATGGCGGGTTCGAAGGGCGGCGTGATCCAGAGATCGGCGGCACCCTCGGGCACCACATCGACATGGCCCTGGAGTGCCAGGGAGCGGCCGAGGGTGGTGCGCGGGCGATGGATGGCGACGACATTGTCGCGCCCCTCATAGGGGATCAGCGGCGGGGAGAAGCCGGGGTGCGCGCCAAGTGTCTCGGGGCGCGTCGCCACGGCCTGCGGCTCCAGGCCGAGATGCTCATAAAGCTGCGTCATCGCCGACAGCGCGGATTGTTCGCGCCCGAGCGTGGAGGGGCAGCGCACCAGCGTGGCCAGGCGGTCCACGCTCTCGGCCTCAAGGGCGGTGACGGCGTCGAGGATGGCGCGGCGAGCGCCGGGATCGAGCGGGGGGGGATTGGACATGGGAGAAGGCTAGAAGCCGCGCGCCGCATGGACAAGGCGGCAGCGGTGCTTCTAGCCTTGCCTGATGAAGACCTTCGATACGGCAGGCGATGCGCGGCACGCGCCGCGCTTCTTCCTCACGCGTGGCCAGGTGCGCGCGAATTTCGAAGTGCCGGCGCGGGCCGCCGCCCTGCGCTCCGCGCTGGTGGCGATGGGCCTGGCCCCGCAGCCCGCCAATGCCGCCCCGCGCGCGGCGCTGGAGAGCGTCCATACCCGCGCCTATCTGGACTTCCTCGAAGCCGCGCACCGGCATTGGATCGCGCACCCGGGTGCGGGTGAGGAAGCGGTCGCCAACATCCATCCCGCCCCGGAAATGCTGGCCCAAGGTGCGGTCCCCGGCGGGGTCGTGGGTGCGCTGGGCTGGTACACGGCCGATACCGCCTGCCCGATCGGCCCGGCCACCTGGGCGGTGAGCGTGGCGGCCGCCGGCTGTGCGCTCGCCGCCGCGGGCGCGG
>JBKJNV010000056.1:0-10231 GCA_046593435.1 Roseomonas sp. | reverse complement strand
AGCAGCCGCTCCGTCGCGATGGCGAAGCTGTGCTCCATGCACATGGGCGAGACGTAGTCGAGGCGGTCCATATAGGGCAGCGCCTGGATGTAGGTCTTGTACTCGATCAGCTTCTCGGTGCCGCGATGGAGCAGGCCGATATGCGGGTCGGCACGCTCGACCACTTCTCCCTTCAGCTCCAGGATCAGGCGCAGCACGCCATGCGCGGCAGGGTGCTGCGGGCCGAAGTTGATGGTGTGCGTTGCGTCCTCGCCATGCACCGGCGCGGCGTCCTCGGCGGGCACATAGGGCAGGATGCTGCTCATCGCGGAAGCTCGGTCTGCGTGCGCACCGGGCCATCGATCTTGGCGCGGTCTTCGCGGGTGAGGTGAACCTTCTCGTCGCCTGGCAGCGTGGTCATTGCCTCCCACGGGCTCAGGAAGTCGAAGTTGCGGAAATCCTGCGCTAGTTGCACCGGCTCATAAACCACCTGCTTGCGCGCTTCGTCGTAGCGCACCTCGACATGGCCGGTCAGCGGGAAATCCTTGCGCAGCGGATGGCCTTCGAAGCCGTAATCCGTCAGGAGCCGGCGCATATCCGCGAGGCCGGCGAAGACCACGCCGTACATGTCCCAGCACTCACGCTCGTACCAGACCGCCACCGGCCAGATGGCGGAAAGCGAAGGTACCGGCTGGTCGCCATCGGTCGTGCAGATCACGCGAACACGGCGATTGAGCGAGAGCGAAAGCAGGTTCGTCACCACCTCGAAGCGCTCGGGGCGCTCGGGGTAATCGGTGCCGCAAAGATCCATCAGCTGCTCGAAGGCGAAGACATCGCGCAGCAGGGCGTGCAGCGCAGTCCAGCCCGCGCGCTCCGCGTGCAGCACCAGCTCGGCGCCGCCGCGGTCCAGCGAGATGGCGGCGACGGCACCGGAGGCGGCCGCCCTGATGCTTTCGCCGAGCACCACCAGTGTGTTCGGCGCCGGCGCCTCGATCAGGTCCTCAGCCACGAAGAATGCTCCCGGTGCGGCGGATTTTCTTCTGGAGTTGCATGATGCCGTAGACGAGCGCCTCCGCCGTCGGCGGACAGCCGGGCACATAGATATCGACCGGGACGATGCGGTCGCATCCGCGCACCACCGAGTAGCTGTAATGATAGTACCCGCCGCCATTGGCGCAGGAGCCCATGGAGATGACCCAGCGCGGCTCGGCCATCTGGTCGTAGACCTTGCGCAAGGCGGGCGCCATCTTGTTGGTCAGCGTACCGGCCACGATCATCACGTCGGACTGCCGCGGCGAACCGCGCGGGATGACGCCAAACCGGTCCAGGTCATAGCGCGCCATGTAGGCGTGGATCATCGGCACGGCGCAACACGCGAGACCAAAGGTCATCGGCCAGAGCGACCCGGTGCGCGCCCAGTTCACCACCTTGTCGATATTCGCGACAACAAAACCCTTCTCATCAATCTCGTCAGTGACGCCCTTCACGACGGCGTCCTGCGCCGCTCCCGGCGGCAACGCGTCCTTGTTCCAGGCGATGTCGGTAGAGCCGCTCATGGCGTCATTCCCAGTCCAGCGCACCCTTGCGCCATTCGTAGATGAACCCGACCGTGAGAACGCCAAGGAAGCCCATCATCGATAGGAAGCCGAGCCATCCGATTTCACCCAACGCCACCGCCCAGGGGAACAGAAATGCCACTTCCAGGTCGAAGATGATGAACAGGATCGCGACCAGGTAGAACCGGACGTCAAAGCGATGGCGCGTGTCATCGAAGGGCTCGAACCCGCATTCGTAGGTGGAGAGCTTTTCCGCATCCGGCTTCTGCCGCGCCGCGAGCAGCGAACCCCCGACCATGGCAACGGCTATCCCGGCCGCGATGCCGAGGAAAACCAGGATCGGGAAGTATCCGGCGAGGAGTGTGGGCTGCGGCATTCAGGTTCGGCCTTCACGCGCTGGACCGCGATGTTTCCGCAGCGCAGCATCGCGCGGACCATACCCGCCCGCAGCGGGGCTTGCCATAGGTCTCGGCACGCTGCTCACTCATTTCCCACGATAAGGTTTTCTGCCACGTGCAGCTTAACAAAGCCGCAATGAAACTGAGGGGAATGACGCTTTGCCCGCGGGCTTATCCGCGGCGCAATGGCGCGAGTGACGGGGCTCGAACCCGCGACCTCCGGCGTGACAGGCCGGCGCTCTAACCAACTGAGCTACACCCGCAAACTGCGTCGCGGCGGAATAAGGGGGGCGGGGTGGGAAGTCAATGGGCGCTGACGGGATCGAACCGCCGGCCACCTGTGTGTAAGACAGGCGCTCTACCGCTGAGCTAAGCGCCCACAGCCTCTTTCAACGTCTTGCCGGCCTTGAAGCGCACCGTGGTCGTCTCGGGGATGTTGATATCCGCCCCGGTCCGGGGGTTGCGCCCGATGCCGCCCTTGCGCTTCGAAATGCCGAAGCTGCCGAAGCCCACGAGACGAACTTCTTCGTGTTTCTTCAGCGCCGCGGTGATGGCGGCGAAGACGGTGTCGACGAGCTCGCCCGCCTTGACCTTCGGGAGATCGCCAGCTTCAGCGACTGCCGCAATGAGGTCGGCCTTGTTCACGAGCAGTGCTCCCCAGCGCCTGACGTTTTCTGGCAGGCCGAATCGGAAGCGTCAACCGAGCCGGTGCCAGACAGGCGCCGCTACTCGGCCCGTCGAACAGGCTGGAAGGCGTGCCATGGGCGCGGGGAGTGCCCCCCCCGCGCCCTCTCGGGCATCAATGCGGACGGACAGCGTCAGCAGCGTCCCCTGGGCGGGCTGCGGGCGTCTCCGGCGGCTCCTCCCAGGTGATGGCCTCGGGCTTGCGCACCAGCGCCTTGCCGATGACCTCGTCCGCGTGACTGACGGCGACGATCTCAAGCGCCTTTTTCACATTGTCAGCGATGTCGGCGAGGTCCTTCTCGTTCTCCTTCGGGATGAAGACCGTCTTGATCCCCGCGCGCAGCGCCGCGAGCAGCTTCTCCTTCAGCCCGCCAATCGGCAGGATCCGGCCGCGCAGCGTGATCTCGCCGGTCATCGCGATGTCCTTGCGCACTGGGATGCCAGTAAGCACGGAGACAATGGATGTTGCCATCGCGACACCCGCTGAAGGCCCATCCTTGGGTGTAGCACCTTCGGGCACGTGCACGTGGATATCCCGCTTCTCGAACACGGTCGGCTTGATGCCGAAGGTGATCGAGCGGCTGCGCACGTAGGAGAGTGCGGCGGACACACTCTCCTGCATCACATCGCCGAGCTTGCCGGTGGTCTTCACATTGCCCTTGCCGGGCAGCAGCACGCTTTCGATCGTCAGGATCTCGCCACCGACCTCGGTCCAGGCGAGGCCGGTGACCACGCCCACCATGTCCTCAGCCTCGGCCTCGCCGTAGCGGTGCTTGCGCACGCCGGCGAATTTTTCGAGGTTCTTGCGCGTGATCGCGACCTTCTTCGCCTTGTTGGAGACGATCTCCTTCACGCATTTCCGCGCAAGACCGGCAATCTCACGCTCGAGGCTGCGCACGCCGGCCTCACGCGTGTAGTAGCGCACGAGATCGAGCAGCGCGTCGTCGGACAGGCTCCACTCGCCGTCCTTCAGCCCATTCGCCTCGGACTGCTTCTTCAGCAGGTGGCGCTTGGCGATCTGGACCTTTTCATCCTCGGTGTAGCCGGGGATTCGGATGATCTCCATGCGATCGAGCAGCGGCTGCGGCATGCGCAGGCTGTTCGCCGTGGTGACGAACATCACGTCGGACAGGTCGTAATCCACCTCAAGGTAGTGGTCCGCGAAGGTCCCGTTCTGCTCGGGGTCGAGCACCTCAAGCAGCGCCGAGGACGGGTCGCCGCGCCAATCAGCGCCAAGCTTGTCGATCTCGTCGAGCAGGAAGAGCGGGTTCGACGTCTTCGCCTTCTTCATGCCCTGAATGACCTTGCCGGGCATCGAGCCGATATAGGTGCGGCGATGGCCGCGAATTTCGGCCTCATCGCGCACGCCGCCCAGCGACATGCGAACGAAGTTGCGGCCCGTCGCACGCGCGATCGACTTGCCGAGCGAGGTCTTGCCCACGCCCGGCGGACCCACCAGGCACAGGATCGGCCCCTTGATCTTGGGCGAGCGCGACTGTACCGCGAGGTATTCGATGATGCGCTCCTTGACCTTCTCCAGCCCGAAATGGTCGGCGTTGAGCACGGCCTCGGCCTCGACGATGTCGTTCTTGACCTTGCTGCGCTTCTTCCACGGGATGGAGAGCATCCAGTCGAGGTAGTTGCGCACCACCGTCGCCTCGGCGCTCATCGGTGACATGCTGCGCAGCTTCTTCAGCTCAGCAAGCGCCTTCTCGCGCGCGTCCTTGGTGAACTTCGTGGCCTTGATCTTGGCCTCCAGCTCGGCGGCCTCGTCCTTGCCGTCCTCGCCCTCGCCGAGTTCCTTCTGAATGGCCTTCATCTGCTCATTCAGATAGTATTCGCGCTGGGTTTTCTCCATCTGCCGCTTGACGCGGTTGCGGATGCGCTTTTCTACCTGCAGCACGCCGATCTCGCCCTCCATATGGGCGAAGACACGCTCCAGCCGGCCGGTGACGCCGACCGTCTCCAGCAACTCCTGCTTTTCGCTGATCTTGAGGTTCAGATGGCTCGCGATCGTGTCGGCGAGCTTCTGCGGATCATCGATCTGGTTGATCGAGACAAGCACCTCGGGAGCGATCTTCTTGTTGAGCTTCACGTACTGCTCAAACTGGCCGACGACGCTGCGCGCCAAGGCCTCCGCCTCACGCCCCTCGACGGCCACGTCCTCGATCTGCTCGACGAAGGCCTCGAAATGGCTCTGCGTCTCGCGGTAGCCCAGAATGCGGGCGCGCTTCCCGCCCTCGACGAGCACCTTCACGGTGCCGTCGGGCAGCTTCAAAAGCTGCAGTACGGTGGAGACGGTGCCGACCTCATAGAGGTCATCGGCGCCCGGATCATCCTGGGCCGCGTTCTTCTGTGCGACGAGGAGGATCTGCTTGTCCTCCTTCATCACCGCTTCGAGGGCACGGACGGATTTCTCGCGCCCGACAAACAGCGGCACGATCATGTGTGGGAAGACGACGATGTCCCGCAGCGGCAGGACAGGAAGAAGATCACCCTTGAGGGTGGGAACCGGCTTATCCGCCATTTGGACCTCGCTTGGGACGATCGGCGCCCGCCCCGCCCCCGGCGCGTAGGGCGACCGGTTGAGCGTGGCACGAGGCAGGCACCGCGGGAGCGCTGAGATGGCGCCCCCACATGGGTTCAACAAGACCCGCCCGAAAGGCGGTCTTCGTCAGGGCAGTCACGCGCTCGACTGTTCAGCCTTGCGCTCGCCGTAGATGAAGAGTGGCTGGCCGCGGCCCTCGGCCACTTCCTTGTTCACCACAACCTCATCCACATCGTCGAGGCCCGGCAGGTCGAACATGGTGTGCAGCAAGATCTGCTCCATGATGGAACGCAGGCCGCGAGCGCCGGTCTTGCGCTGGATCGCCCGCGTCGCGACGGATTTCAAAGCGTCCTCGGTGAAGGTGAGCTTGGCCCCCTCCATCTCGAACAGGCGCTGATATTGCTTCACCAGGGCATTCTTCGGCTTGGTGAGGATCTCGATCAAAGCCTTCTCGTCGAGGTCATCGAGCGTCGCCAGAACGGGCAAGCGGCCGATGAATTCCGGGATCAGGCCGAACTTGAGCAGATCCTCCGGCTCGACCTCGCGCAGGATGGCACCGGTGCGACGCTCCTCGGGGTCACGCACCTCGGCGCCGAAGCCCATGCCCGAACCCTTGCCGCGCGCGCCGATGATCTTCTCGAGCCCGGAGAAAGCACCGCCCACGATGAACAGGATGTTCGCCGTATCGACCTGGAGGAATTCCTGCTGCGGATGCTTGCGCCCGCCCTGGGGGGGCACCGAAGCTACGGTGCCTTCCATGATCTTGAGCAATGCCTGCTGTACGCCCTCGCCGCTCACGTCGCGGGTGATCGAGGGGTTGTCCGACTTGCGGCTGATCTTGTCGACCTCGTCGATGTAGACGATGCCGCGCTGCGCCCGCTCCACATTGTAGTCAGCCGCCTGCAGCAGCTTGAGGATGATGTTCTCCACATCCTCACCCACATAACCGGCCTCGGTCAGCGTGGTCGCGTCGGCCATGGTGAAGGGCACATCAAGGATGCGCGCCAGCGTCTGCGCCAGCAATGTTTTCCCCGTCCCCGTCGGCCCAAGCAGCATGATGTTCGACTTGGCAATCTCGACATCGCCACCCTTGGCGCCATGCGCCAGGCGCTTGTAGTGATTGTGCACCGCAACCGAGAGAACCTTCTTCGCATGATCCTGCCCGATGACGTAATCATCGAGGACCTTGCAGATCTCCTTGGGCGTCGGCACGCCATCGCGTGTCTTCACCAGCTGCGTCTTGTGCTCCTCACGGATGATATCCATGCAGAGTTCAACGCATTCGTCGCAGATGAAGACCGTGGGTCCGGCGATAAGCTTCCGGACCTCGTGCTGGGACTTGCCGCAGAACGAACAATAAAGAGTATTCTTTGAATCGCCTGACTTCGTCATGGGCACTCCAGGCTCCCCGCATAAAAAGAGGGAGCGTCACGGGACTGTAGCCCCAGGTTCATCCCGGGGGAAACACAAAGCACCTTCAGCCTGGCTCAGCCCTTGGCAGCAAGCTCGCCGGGGCTGAGGGGCCGCTGCTCGACGACATGGTCGATCAGGCCCCAGGCCTTCGACTCCTCCGCCGACATGTAGCTGTCGCGCTCAAGCTTGGCCTCGATCGCCTCGAGAGGCTGGCCGGTATGCTTTACGTAGATCTGATTGAGCCGTTCACGAATCTTCAGGATTTCGCGCGCCTGGATCTCAATATCCGTTGCCTGGCCCTGGGCTCCGCCGGAGGGCTGGTGGACCATGATCCGGCTGTTCGGCAGGGCATAGCGCTTGCCCTTCTCGCCGGCGGTGAGCAGGAGCGAGCCCATCGACGCCGCCTGGCCGATGCAGACGGTGCTGACCGGGCTGCGGATGTACTGCATGGTGTCGTACATCGCGAGCCCGGAGGTCACGACGCCGCCCGGAGAATTGATGTAGAAGGCGATGTCCTTGTTGGGGTTCTCGCTTTCGAGGAACAGCAACTGGGCGCAGATCAGGGACGACACCTGATCAAACACCTGCCCCGTGAGGAAGATGATCCGTTCCTTGAGCAGGCGCGAATAGATATCGTAGGAGCGTTCACCGCGCGCCGTCTGCTCGACGACCATGGGGACGAGGGTGTTGTTGTAGACTTCGAGCGGATCACGGTCCCGCATAATCAATCCTTTCCTGTGCCGGAGCGGGTGCGACCTGAGGGAATCGCACGGCCCGCTCCCGGCCTCGCCTTAATGTGGTGTATCCCCGGGCAAGGCGGAAGGCCCCCGCCCGCATGGCACATCCAGAGACATTCCATCCAGCCCCGCTTCGACACCCGGCGGCAGGTTCCGTTCCAGCCAACCGGCATCGAGGTCGATGCCCATATGCGTCAGCACCACCCGCCGCGGCCGCAAGGTGGCCACCCAGTCCAGGACCTGCGCCAGGTGCGCATGCACCCGGTGCGGCTCCCTCTGGAAACATGCCACGACCCAGGTATCGAGACCATGAAGTGCTGCCAGCGTTGCATCCGGCATACCCACCAGATCGGTGGAATAGGCGAAATCGCCGATCCGCAGGCCCAGGGTTTCCATCATGCCATGGTCCTGCGACAGGAAGCGCACCTCCATCCCCGCCAGGGTCAACCCCTGCCCCGGTTCCACCGGAACCCCCACAAGGGCCGGGCGGTAGAAGAAGGGCGGGGTCGGCGGCAGGAAGGCGTAGTCGAATCGCCGGCGCAGCGCCTCCAGCGTTGCCGGCAGGGCATGGGCGTCCAGCGCCCGGCCAATCGCGCGGTTGATCACCCGCAACTCATCGACACCCATGATGTGGTCGGCGTGGTGATGGGTGAAGACGAGCGCATCGAATCGTCCGATATCCGCAGCCAGCAGCTGCGCCCGCAGGTCAGGTCCGGCATCGACCAAAAGCCGCTGCCCGTCGGCACCCTCGACGAGAATGGCGCTGCGGCTGCGCCGATTGCGCGGATCGGACGGGTCGCAGGCACCCCAGACCGGGCCGATCTGGGGAACTCCGGCCGAGGCGCCCGTGCCGAGCAGGGTCACCCGCATCGGCGCGTCAGGCCCGCGCCTTGGCGAAAAGGCGGCGGAAATTCGCGGTCGTCAGGGCCTCGGTCTCGGCGATGCCCAGGCCGCGAATCTCGCCCAGCACCTTCGCGGTATGGGCCACCATGGCCGGCTCGCAGCGCTTGCCGCGGAACGGCACCGGGGCGAGGTAGGGGCTGTCGGTTTCCACCAAGAGACGATCGGCCGGCAGGTCGCGCACGATGTCGCGCAGCTCCTGGCTTTTGGGGAAGGTAATCATCCCCGACAGCGAAACATGGCCGCCGAGTGCAACCGCGCGCTCGGCCAGCGCCCGGCCGGAGGAGAAACAGTGCAGCAGGAAGGCAAAGGGACCTCCCTCGGCGTGCTCCTGCTCCAGAATGGCGGCGATGTCATGATCGGCCTGGCGGGCGTGGATGGCGAGCGGCAGGCCGGCCGCGCGGGCGGCGCGGATGTGGCGGCGGAAGCCCTCCCGCTGCACGTCGCGCGGCGCCTTGTCGTAGAAGTAGTCGAGGCCGCTTTCGCCGATGCCGATGATACGCGGGTGTGCGGCCTCGGCCACCAAGGCGTCCACGGTCGGCATCTCGCCTTCGGCCACGTTGTGCGGGTGCACGCCGATGGTGCCCCACACGTCGAGGAAGCGCTCGGTGAGCGCCTTGACCGTGGCGGATTGATCAAAGCGCGTGCCGATCGTCACCAGCGTGTCGACGCCCGCGGCCCGCGCGCGGTCGACCACGGCCGCGATCTCATCCTCGGCGAAGTAGTCCAGGTGGCAATGGCTATCGACGAGCATCAGGTGACTGCGGCCTTGGCGAAGATGGGCGAAGGTGCTGGCAGCGACATGCCCTCGGCCATCGGAGTGGCGAGTGCGGCGAGATCGCGGCTTTCCGCCGGCACGCCGAGCTGGTCCAGCAACGTCGCCATGGTCGTGGGCATGAAGGGCTGCAACACGGTCGCGAAGACGCGCAGCGCGGAGTGCAGGTTGCGCAGCACCGCCGCCATGCGGGGCAGGTCGGTCTTGCGCAGCGCCCAGGGCTGTTCGCGCGTCACATAGCCGTTGGCCTCGCGGATGGCGGCGAAAATCAAGCCGAGCGCGGCATCGAATTTCTGCACCTCGATCAGGGCGCGAACCTCGCCCGCGAGGGGGTCGATGGTCGCGTCCATGAAGGCCGCGCCCTCGGCGCCGCCCGCAATACCCGGCAGCGCCGGCAGCCGCCCTTCGCAGTTCTTCTGGATCAGCGTCAGCGTGCGCTGCGCGAGGTTGCCCAAGCCGTCATTCAGCTCGCCGTTCAGCCGCGCGATCAGGGCGCCACGCGAGAAATCGCCGTCATTGCCGAAGGGGACTTCGCGCAGCAGGAAATAGCGCAGCGGGTCCAACCCGAATTCATCGATCAGCGCCAGCGGGTCGATCACATTGCCCACGGATTTGCTGATCTTCTGGCCCTCATTCGTCCACCAGCCATGGGCGAAGACGCGGCGCGGCGGCGGCAGGTCGGCGGCCATCAGGAAGGCCGGCCAGTAGATCGCGTGGAAGCGTAGGATGTCCTTGCCGACGAAATGCACATCCGCCGGCCACAAACGCCACCGGGCGCCGTCCGTGTCCGGGTAGCCCAGCGCGGTGATGTAGTTCGCCAGCGCATCGAGCCACACGTACATGACGTGCGCCGGGTCGCCGGGAACCGGCACGCCCCAGGTGAAGCTGGTGCGGCTGATGGACAGATCCTGCAGGCCGGAGCGGACGAAGCTCAGCACCTCGTTCCGGCGTGTGGTGGGGGCGATGAAATCCGGATGCGCCTCGTAGAAGGCGAGCAGTTTTTGCGTCCAGTCGCCGAGGCGGAAGAAGTAGCTGGGCTCGCGCACCCATTCGACCGGCGCACCGCTGGGCGCGAATTTCTGCCCGTCGCGTTCGGTGAGTTCGTCCGGGCCACAAAAGGCCTCGTCGCGCACCGCGTACCAGCCCTCGTAGTGACCCAGGTAGATCTGCCCGTTCGCGACCAGCTTCTCCCAGAGGGCGACGCAGCCTTGCTTGTGCCGCGCCTCCGTCGTGCGAATGAA
>JBKJNV010000261.1:0-3318 GCA_046593435.1 Roseomonas sp. | reverse complement strand
GATCGCGTGGTCGTGGTGGTCGGCCCCGACATGCCCGCGCTCGAAGCCGCCGCCGCGCCGCACCAGACGGTCGTCCAGGCCGAGCGCCTGGGCACCGGGCATGCGGCGCTGTGCGCGGCCCTCGCCCTGGAGGGCTTCCATGGCAGCGTGACCGTGCTCTACGCGGACAATCCGCTGGTCCCGGTGGCAACGCTGCGGCGGCTGCGCGCGGCCGCCGAAGCCTCGACCCTGGCGCTGCTCGCGATGCGCCCGGCCGATCCGGGTCGCTACGGCCGCGTCATCACCAACGCCGAGGGCGGCGTGACGCGCATCGTCGAATGGGCGGATGCGACGGACGCCGAACGGGCGGTGGGGCTGTGCAATGCCGGCGTGGTCTCCGCCCCGGCGGCGAAGCTGTTCGGCTGGCTGCGCGCGGTGCGCAACGACAACGCCCAGGGCGAATACTACCTCACCGATGTGGTAGCGCTGGCCGCGGCCGAGAGCGGGCGGGTGGAAGCCGTGGAAGCGGCCGAGCAGGAATTGCGCGGCATCAACAGCCGCGCCGAGCTGGCCGAGGCCGAGGCCGAGGTGCAGCGCCGCCTGCGCCACGCCGCCATGGCGGGCGGCGCGACGCTGGTGCAGCCAGACAGCGTGGTCTTCGCGCATGACACGAAGCTGGGGCGCGACGTGCTGGTGGGGCCCAGCGTGGTCTTCGCCCCTGGTGTGGTGATCGAGGATGATGTGGAAATCCGCGCCTTCAGCCATCTCGAAGGCTGCACGGTGCGCTCCGGCGCGCAGATCGGCCCCTTCGCGCGGCTGCGCCCAGGCACGCTGGTGGAACGCCACGCGCATGTCGGCAATTTCGTCGAGCTCAAGGCGACCGTGCTGGGCGAAGGGGCGAAGGCCAACCACCTGAGCTACATCGGCGACGCCACGATCGGCGCGCACGCCAATATCGGCGCCGGGACCATCACCTGCAATTACGACGGCGTGCACAAGCACCGCACCGAGATCGGCGAGGGGGCTTTCATCGGCTCCGACACCGCCCTGGTGGCGCCCGTGCGTATCGGCGCCCGGGCGCTGATCGCGGCAGGCAGCGTGATCACCGAAGATGTGCCGGCGGATGCGCTGGCCATCGCGCGCGGCCGGCAGGCGAACAAGCCGGGCCGCGGCTTCAAGGGCAAGCAGCGCTAGGCACCCCTCATCCCCCGCCCAGGCCAAGCGCCCAGAGCAGCACGCCCTTCTGCGCGTGCAGGCGGTTCTCGGCTTCGTCGAACACCACGCTCTGCGGGCCTTCGATCACTGCCTCGGTGATTTCCTCGCCGCGATGGGCGGGCAGGCAGTGCATCACGATGGCGTCCGCCGCCGCACCCTTCAGCAGCGCCGCGTTGAGCTGGTAGGGGGCAAGCAGGTTGTGCCGGCTGCGCACCTGGCCCTCGGTCTCGTCGGACATCGAGACCCAGGTATCGGTCACGACGCAGCGCGCGCCGGCGACGGCCGCGTGCGGGTCCGCCGTCAGCTCGATCCGCGCACCCAAACGCCGCGCCCAATCCACCAGCTGGGCCGGCGGGGCGAGTTCGGGCGGGGTCGCGATGCGCAGCGTGAAATTGAACCGCGCGGCGGCCTGGATGAAGCTCTGCGCGACATTGTTGCCGTCACCGGTCCAGGCGACCACCTGGCCCGCGATGGGGCCGCGATGCTCCTCGAAGGTCATCACATCCGCCATCAGTTGGCAGGGGTGCGACACGTCGGTCAGGCCGTTGATCACCGGCACGCTCGCGTGTTCGGCCAGCTCGCGCAGTTTCGCCACGCTGTCGGTGCGCAGCATGATGGCATCGACATAGCGCGACAGCACGCGCGCCGTGTCGGCGACACTCTCGCCGCGGCCAAGCTGCATCTCCTTGCCCGAGAGGATGATGGCGTCACCACCGAGTTGGCGGATGCCGACCTCGAAGGACACCCGCGTGCGGGTGGATGGCTTTTCGAAGATCAGCGCGATGGATTTGCCGGCGAGCGGCTTGCCCTCGATACCGCCACGCTTGGCCAGCGCGCCAAGATCGACCATGCGGCGCAGCGTGGCGGCGTCGTGGTCCATCAGTTCCAGGAAGTGCCTGGGCGGGCTGGGCATGATCGGCCTTTGTGAAACCAGTAAAGCGGAATTGCTCGCAGGGCGCGGCGGGCGGGTCAAGCCGCGCTTGCGATTGTCATGGTTGCTGCGCCACGCTTCGGCATCGCAACACGGGGGTGTCCGATGAACACGAATGAGGTCGCACAGGCTGTCGCGGCGCTGTGCAAGGAAGGCCGGCACGACGAGGCCGGCAAGCAGTTCTGGGCCGATGACGTGGTGAGCCTCGAAGCGATGGACGGCCCGATGGCGCGCGTCGAGGGGCGCGGCGCGGTCGAGGCGAAATCGGCCTGGTGGTACGAAAATCACGAAATCCATGCCGCGACCACGGCGGGACCCTATGTGCATGGTGACCAGTTCGCCCTGCAATTCGCCATGGACGTGACGGTGAAGGCCAGCGGCTCGCGCATGCAGATGGCCGAGATGGGTCTTTACACGGTGCGCGACGGCAAGATCGTCGAGGAGCGGTTTTTCTACTGATGGCGTAGCCCGGGTCGTCGGACCCGGGTGCCGCGCAGCTTGGCCAGGCGGCGTTTGAGGCGCCTGCGGAAACGCCCTATCCTGGGCGCTTCCACAGGAGACGCCCAACATGCAGCCAACGCGCCGCACCCTTCTCGCCACCTCCCTCGCGCTACCCGCTCTCGCCCCGGGCCTTGCCCGTGCCCAGGGCGCCTATCCGGAACGCCCGGTGCGGGTGGTGGTGGCGTGGCCGCCCGGCGGGTCCACCGACGTGCTGTGCCGGCTGCTGTGCGAGCAGTTGAGCCAGAAGATGGGCCAGCCCTTCGTGGTCGAGAACCGGCCAGGCGCTGGCGGCAATATCGGCCATGACGCGATCGCGAAAAGTACGCCGGATGGCTACACGATCGGCCCCATCACCGTGGGTGGCTGGTCGATCAACCAGTACCTTTATGCCCGCCTGCCCTATGACCCTGAGCGCGACATCCAGCCGATCTCGATGCATTGGGAACTGCCGAACGTCTTCGCCGTGCCGGCGGCCCACACGCCCGCGCGCACCATGGCCGAATTCACCGCCTGGGCGCGCACCAAGCCGAACGGGTTGACCTATGGCTCGCCCGGTGTGGGCACCACGCCGCATCTGTCGGGCTCGATGTTCACCTCCCGCCTGCGGATCGAAGGCACGCATGTGCCCTTCCGGGGTGCCGCGCAGACCATCCCCGCCTTGCTCTCGGGCGATGTGAACTTCGCGCTCGACA
>JBKJNV010000033.1:0-3033 GCA_046593435.1 Roseomonas sp. | reverse complement strand
GCGCGCTGATCGCCCGTGCCCAGGAAGGCGGCCCGGCCGCAGCGGCCGGCATCCGCAGCGGTGACGTCGTGCTGCGCTTCAATGGCGTCGAGGTGCGCGACATGCGCGCCCTGCCGCGCATCGTGGCCGATACTCGCGTCGGCAGCACCGCACCGGTCGTGCTGTGGCGCGACGGCAAGGAGGAGACGGTCACCGTCACCGTGGGTGAGTTGCCCGCCGAGCAGGCCGCTGCCGCCGCGGCCCCCGCGACGCCGCCTGGCCAGCCGCCGCGCCCGGCGGAGCTCGCGGGCCTCGGCTTGCGCGTTGCCCCGATCTCGGCCGAGCTGCGCGAGCGCTTCTCGCTGCGCGCAGAGCAGCGCGGTGTCGTCATCGTCGAGGTCGCCCCCGACAGCCCCGGCGCCGAGCGTGAGCTGCGCGCGGGCGATGTCATCGTCGAGGTGCAACAGGAGCGGGTGAACACCGTGGCCGAGTTGCAGGAACGGATCGAGCGCCTGCGCCGGCAGAACCGACCCAGCGCGCTGCTGTTGATCGAAAGCGGCCAGGGCCAGCGTTTCGTGCCGCTGCGTCTCGCGGCTCCGCGCCCGGCGCAATAGGCGGCGGGCGCCTGCTCAGCGGCGAGTGCCGCCGAGCAGGCCGCGCAGGATATCGGCCGCATTCGGTGCTCGCGGTGCTTCGCCAGGAGCACTTGTCGGCGGTGTGACCGGAGCGGGCGTCGCGGGTGCTGCACCTGGGCGTCCGGCGCGCGCAGCAGCCAGCGCCACATCACACTCCGGCAAGGTTGGCGCACCACCGCCGAGCGCCTCGGACGCACCTTCCAGCGTCCGGTCCGGGGTGCGCTGGGTGCCGAGCAGCGCGTTCAGCCCGGCCGCGGCGGCGGCTGCCGCATCCACCCGCCCCAGCCGGGGCGCGGCCAAGGTGCCGGCGAGGGGGATCGGCGCGCGCAGATTGATCATCCCGGTGCGCAAATTTGGCAGCAGCCGCAGTTCGATCCGCTCATCGGCCAGATGGATGGCGCCGGTCGCGCCGATCCGCCCGATGCTGGTCTCCGCCAGAAAGGTCTGGGCGCGGAGTGTACCGCCTGAGACCGGCGCGCGCAGTGCGAAGCAGCGCAGCGGCAGCCCCTCGGGAGGAATGCCCTGCGGCACCAGCAGGCGCAGCAGGTCGGGCGGGATGCCCGCGAGCAGGCTTTGCGAAATGCGCCCATCGACCAGCGCCAGGCCCAGATGCCCATCGAGGCTGGCCGCGAGTGCCCTTGTATCGGCGCCGGCGCCGCTGAGCGCGATATCAACATCCCCCGTCCCGTGCCCGAACCGGTCGCCCAGGCTGGGCCGCAGCGCGGCGAGGTTGATGCCATCGCCCCGCAGCGCGAGGCGCAGCGCAGCCGGCGTGGCACGCGCATCGGCCGCGATGCTCCCGCTCATGGCCCCGCCGGGCGTGGTGGCGGCGATGCGATCGAGCAGCAGCTGACCATCCCGCAGCACGAGATGGGCGCTGACCGCCGTGAGCGGCAGCTCGGGCGTGGCCTGCAATGCGGCGATGGTGAAGCGCAGATCCGCATCGGCGCCGCGCAGGGCGGCCAGATCAATCCCCATCTCCGGGATGACGCGGCGTGGCCCCGGTGCGGGGGGCGGAGCCACGGCGGCGGCTGGCGCGGGTGGCGCCACGGGGACGGGTGCCGGCGCCAGGTCCAGCGCCGTGAGGTCGATGCGATCCGAGGTGAGCGTGCCCGTGAGGGCGGGGCGCGCGCCCATCGCCAGGGTCAGCGCACCGGCGACATCGCCCGCCGAACTCGTCGCGCGCAGATCACGCAGCGTCACGCGCCCGTGCTCGGGCTGCGCCAGGCGCCCCGTCGCGGCGATGTCGCGCAGCGCCGGCGCCCGCATATCGGCGAGCATGGCGAGGGCCGCCGCATCCGGGACGCGGGCGGCGAAGGCGAGGTCCAGCCCTGCGCCCGCGGGCAGCGTGCCGGCCATTCCCTGGAGGCGCAGGGATGCATCGGCGGCGGTGAGCGTCACATCCACCGGCAGGGGTGTCGCCGCCCCCGCCAGCAGCGCGGAGAGGCGGCCCAGCGTGCCGGTGAGTGCCAGGGGCAGCCGGCCGAGCGCGCCCTCCGCGGCGATGGTGACCGGCGCATCCGCCGCCTCCACCGCGAGCGTCAGGCTGCGCAGCGCGAGCCCAGGCCGCAGCGTCGTGAGATCGCTCGCGCCCGCAGCCACGCGCAGGCTGTCGATGATTGCGGCGCCGCCTGCCTCATGCGCCGCGATGCGGAAGGTGATGCCGTTCGCCGGCGGCAGCGTGGCCAGCTGCGGCATGAAGGCGGCCAGCCGAGCCAGGCTATCGAGCGTGCCCTCCGCATGGCCTCGCCAGCCGCGCATCCGTGCGGGTTCGGCGGCCTCACCTTGCACGGTGAGCGTCACGCCCTCGGTCTCCAGCGCAAGGCGCAGGGGCCAGGGCGCAGACGGGGCCTGGAACGCCGCGATGGTCCCGGTCTCTCCGCGCAGTTGCAGTGATTTGCCCTCGACAGCAAGGCGCGCCTCATGCGTGAGGGCCTGCGCCGTTGCACGGGTGGTCAGGCGCTCGATGGCCAGGACGCGCGTCGTGCCGCTCACGCCGTCGCGCCAAATGAGGGTGCCGTCGATCAGGGTCAGCGAATGCACGCCGAGTGCGAGGCCCGCGCCGGGTTCGCGCGGCGGCGCGGGAATGGGGTTGGCCGGTGCCCCATTGGGCGGAGTGGCCGGCCGCGCTGCCGCGAACACCCAGTTCGGTCGGCCCTCCGCATCGGTCTCCAGCAGCAGGCGCGGCTCGACGATGGTGAGGCTGCGGATATCGATCGCGCGGGACAGCAGCGGCAGGAGTGCGAGGCGCAGCTCGATGCGCCGCGCCGTCAGCATCTCCGGCGCCGACCCACCCGCGCTGTTGGCGAGTGCGACATCATCGATCGCGATGGTCGGCACCAGCGCGGGCGTGAACGAAACTGGCCCGCGCAACTCCAGCCGCCGCCCCGTCGCGGCCTCGACCGCGGCGGTGATGTGC
>JBKJNV010000224.1:0-3618 GCA_046593435.1 Roseomonas sp. | reverse complement strand
GGTATTCCACGCAAGGATCTCGACAAGGCGCGTGACTTCCTGCGCCGTTCGCGCTTCCCCACCGGCGGGCTCGAACTGGAATACGTGCATGTGCAGGGGTTGGAAGATTCGCGGCGCATTGGCTTGGCACTGCTCGACAGTCTCCGCGCGCTCGATATCCGCGTGAACATCGTGGGGCAGCCCTGGCCCACCATGACCAGCCGGGGCTCGCGGCCGGAGACATCGCCTGCGATGATGTCTATCTACGTCACGCCGGTAGGGACCGATCCCGATACGGTTGCCTACCAGTACCATCGCTCCTCCTGGGGCCTTTACTACGGCACCTCGCATTACGAGAATGCCGAGGTCACGCGCATGATCGATGAGGCGCGCGGCGAGACCGACAATGCCAAGCGATTGGCGCTTTACGGAGAGATCCAGCGCCGCATCGTCGCCGACCAACCGGAGCTTTTCGGCATGGTGGCCAACCGTATCTGGGCAAGGCGCGACTACGTGCGCGGCTTCAGCTTCTCCCCCGTTCGCTTCACCGGGGAGATCGACCTCTACCCACTCTGGGCGGTGGGCTGAACCAGGCGTGGCAGGCTATATCCTCCGGCGCATCGCCCTTGCGGGGGTGATGCTGTTCGGGCTGGTCTGCCTGACCTTCGTCATCTCGAACGTCGCGCCCTCGGACCCGGCGGCCTTGGCCGCGGGCCCTGATGCCGGGCGATCACAGATCGAACAGGTGCGGCGAGACTACGGTCTTGACCGACCGCTGCACGAACAGTTCGCTCGCTACGTGAGTGACCTCGCACGCGGCGATTTCGGGCGCTCCATTGCCACCAGCCGGTCGGTGGGTACCGACCTCGCGCGCTACTTCCCCGCGACGCTGGAACTCGTGATCCTGGCAATGCTGATGGGCGTCCTGCTGGGGGTGCCACTCGGTGTCCTTTCGGCCATGCGCAAGGATGGGCCGGCGGACCAGGCGACGCGGCTTTTCGCCGTCTCGGGGATCGCACTGCCGCCTTTCTGGTTCGGGCTGCTGCTGCAACTGGCGTTCGCCACCTGGCTCGGGCTGCTGCCGACCAGCGGGCGGCTGTCCGTCTTCACCGAACCTGCGCCGGCCATCACCGGCCTGCTGCTGGTGGACAGCCTGTTGCGCGGCAACACCGCACTGTTCCGCGAAGCACTCTCGCACATCATCCTGCCGGCCATTGTGCTGTCACTCCCGTGTCTCGCGTCCATCCTTCGCATCAACCGCAGCGAGATGGTGGAAGCCCTGCGCACCGACTACGTGGTCGCCGCCCGCGCGCATGGCGTCACACCCTCGCGTATCGTCTGGGTGCATGCGCTGAAGAACGCGATGCTGCCGACGCTTGCCATCATCGGCTTGCGCTGGGGCTGGATGATGAGCAGCACCGTCCTGGTGGAGACGGTGTTCGACTGGCCGGGCATCGGGCTCTACGCCGTATCGTCGGCTATCGCGGGAGATTTCAAGCCGGTCATGGGCGTCACCTTGATCGTCGGGCTGAACTTCATGGTCGCGAACCTGATCGTTGACCTGCTTTACGGCGTGCTCGACCCGCGCCTGCGGCGGCGCTGAGCGATGCCCATGGCTGACACCCAAGCGATCGCCGCACCGCGCCATCGACGGCTGCGCCTCGCCTTGTGGCTGTTGACCCGCTCCTTCTCCTCGATGCTGGGGTTGTTTCTCGTCACCGCCATCGTGACGCTGGCGCTGATCGGACCGTGGATCGTGCCCTATTCCGACGACGTGGCCGGGGGCATCAATCTCGCGAACAAGCTGCAGCCGCCATCGGCCGCGCATTGGTTCGGCACGGACGAAGTCGGCAATGACATCCTCACACGCGTGGTCATCGGCGCGCGGCTTTCGCTGCTTGCCGGCATGGGGATCACCTTTGCGGCCGCTCTAATCGGCGCGCCGCTTGGCATTCTTGCCGGCCTTGCGGGCGGGCCGCTCCGCGAGGCCATCATGCGCTTCACGGACCTGTTCCTGTCGGTGCCCGGCCTGGTGCTGGCCATCGCGCTGGTCGCCGCCCTCGGTCCGGGGATCGGCAACGCGATGATCGCGCTGATCCTGGTATGGTGGCCAGGCTACGTGCGGCTCGCGGAATCGAAGGCGCTCTCCATCCGCGAGGAGCCCTATATCGAAGCCGCGCGCGTGGCCGGTGCATCCCGCGCGCGCATCCTGCGGCGCCACGTCCTGCCCAACAGCATCTCGCCCCTGATCGTGAAGATGAGCATGGATATCGGCCAGGCGATCCTCGCCATTGCATCGCTCGGCTTCATCGGGCTCGGGGCCAAGCCGCCGACGCCGGAATGGGGGGCGATGATCTCGATCGCGCGCGGCTACCTGCCGGAATGGTGGTGGTATGCCATGGCGCCGGGCGTGTTCATCTACCTCGCGGTGCTTGGTTTCAACCTGCTGGGCGATGGTTTGCGCGACATCCTCGACCCGCGCAGCAACCGCGGATGAGTGCGCTGGTCTCCATCCGCGACTATCGCCTGGCCTTCGACACCTTCGACGGCACCGCGCATGTGCTGGACGGGATCGACCTGTCGCTCGACGCGGGTGACACGCTCGGCATCGTGGGCGAGACCGGTTGCGGCAAGTCGGTGCTGGCGCGCAGCATCCTCGCCCTCAATCCATCGCCCCCGGCCCGCATCGTCTCGGGCGAGATCCGCTTCCGGGGCCAGGATATCCTGCGCCTGCCGGAGCGCGACATGCGCAAGCTGCGCGGCCGCGCCATCTCGATGGTGTTCCAGGACCCTGCCTCCTACCTCAATCCGCTGCTGTCTGTCGGCACGCAGATGGAGGACGCGATCCGTGGCCAGGATGCCGGCGCGGGCACGCGCGCGCGGCCGCGCCGTGCCGCGCGCGCGCTCGCGGCCGAGCTTCTCTCGGCGGTCGGCCTGCCCGAACCCGCACGGCTGCTCGACAGCCATCCGCACCAGCTTTCCGGCGGCATGCGCCAGCGCGTGCTGATCGCGATGGCGCTGGCGGGCGAGCCGGAGCTGCTGGTGGCGGATGAGCCGACCACGGCGCTCGATGTCACGGTGCAGGCGCAGGTGCTCGCGCTGATCGCACGCCTCGTCGCGGAGCGCGGCCTGGCCTTGATCCTGATCAGTCACGACCTGGGTGTGGTGGCAGCGAGCTGCGCCCGCGTCGCGGTGATGTACGCCGGCACGGTGGTGGAGGAAGCACCAACCGCCGAGCTGCTGGCGCGGCCGTTGCACCCCTATGCGCGCGGGCTGATCGCGGCAGTGCCCGACCTGGATCGGCCGCGGCATCGTCCACAGGGCATCCCCGGCAGCATTCCGGGCCTGATCTCGCCGCCGACAGGGTGTCGCTTCCACCCCCGCTGCCCGGCTGCGACGGATCGCTGCCGGGTCGAGAAGCCGATGCCGCGCGCGGTCCTTCCCGGCCACGCCGTCGCATGCCATCACGCGGCGCCATGACGGAGCCGCTGCTGCAGGCCAGGAACCTGGCAAAGACCTTCGGTGGCAGTCGCGGCGTGTTCCGCACCGCCGCCAGCGTGCAAGCCGTAGCGGACGTGGACATCACGCTGGCTCATGGCGCTGCCCTGGGCGTGGTGGGCGAGAGCGGCTGCGGCAAGT
>JBKJNV010000139.1:0-2592 GCA_046593435.1 Roseomonas sp. | reverse complement strand
GCGCGTTGCGTTGCGGGCGGAAGGGCAGGGGTGCCTCGCCCAGCGCCGCGCGGCGCAGATTGGCGGCCAGGATGGGGCCCTGGCGCACCGCATAGACGCCGGCCTTGGGCAGGGGGTGCGGCAGGAAGCAGGCGGCATCGCCGGCGGCGAAGATCTCGGGATGGCCGGGGACATCGAGGCCGGATTGCACATGGACAAAGCCAGCCGCATCGCAGGGCAGGCCGGATGCGGCCAGCAGGGGGGGCGCAGTGGCGCCGGTGCACCAGAGCAGGGCTTCGGCCGTGATCGGCGGGCGGCCGGCGAAGTGCAGGGCACCGGTCTGCACGCGGTCGACCGGATGGCCCTCCGCGAGGTTGATATCGTGCCGCGCGAGGGCCGCCGCGCCGCGCCGCCGCGCGCCCTCCGGCAGGGCCGGCAGCAGCCCGAGCAGCCCGGCCACGAGGGTGACCGGGGCCGTGCCATGCCGGGCGCGCAGCGCGAGCGCCACTTCGAACCCGGCCGGCCCGCCGCCCACCACCGCGAAGCTTCGCGCCTGGTCGATGCCGGCGAGCTTGCCCAACAGCGCGTCGATCGGCTTCACCGGGATGACGTGCTCGGCGGCGCCGGGCGTGCCGAGCGCGGGCGTGGCGCCGATATCGATCGAGAGCAGGTCGTAGGCGATGGCCTCGCCACCCGGCCGCTGGACGAGACGCCTCTGCGGGTCGATGGCGATGGCGCTGTCATGGATGAAGGTGGCACCCGCCCGGGTGGCGAGCGCGGGGGCGTCGATCAGCGCCTCGCGCGGCGCGTAGTGGCCCGCGATCACGCCGGGCAGCATCCCGGAATAAGGTGAGAAACGCTCACGGCTGAGCACCGTGACACGCAGGCCGGGCATGGGCGTTTGCGCGAGATCGTGCAGCACCTCGACATGGGCGTGGCCGGCGCCGAGGAGCAGGAGGTGCTTGAGGGGATGCATCGCGCATCCCTTAGCTCAGGCGGGGCCGCGGTTGAACCGGCCAGCCCGCGGCAGGCGGTTTGCCAGCCCGCGGCAGGCGGTTTGCCAGCCCGCGGCACGCGGTTTGCCAGCCTGCGGCACGCGGTTTACTAACGCTCAGGCAACGCATTGCCCGGAGACGCACCGATGTCATACCGCATTCCTCGCCGTGCCCTGTTGCAGGCAGGTGCCGGCCTGCTCGCCACGCCCGCCATCCTGCGGGCGCAGACGCCCGAGATTTTCGTAGGCGGCCCCGCTTCGCCGGGGCTGACCGACATCCTGTTCCCGGTGATCGAGCGCAAGCACGGCTTCAAGATCCTGTTCGAGGGCACCAACAGCCTCATCAACCTTGAAAAGATGCGCTCAAACCGTGCGCGGCCGACCATGACGGTCACCATGATGGATGACCCGGTGCTGATCCTGGCCGAGCGCGACGGGCTGATCGCCACGCTCAAGGGCCTCGACATCCCCAACCTCGCCGATGTGCAGGCGAACGCGAAGCCGCGCGATTCCATGTGGGTGAACTGGTGCTTCCCGGCCGCCTCGATTTCCTACAACACGCGCAATGTCCGCACCGCGCCGGTGAGCTACGCCGAGGCGTGGGAGCCCAAGTATCGCGACAAGATCATCCTGATCTCGATGCGCATCACCCAGGCGGTGGTGCCCCTGCTGGCCGCGACGCAACTCGCCACGGGGCGCCCGCTGAACGAGTGCCTGCGCCTGGCCGATGCGGGCTTTGCCAAGCTGCGCGAACTGCGGCCCAACATCCTCCAGATCACGACCAACCCGCCGCAGGCGCAGCAGCTGCATGAGAGCGGCGAGGTGGACCTGTTCCTCTCGCCCGACAGCCGCACCACGCTGTTCCGCAAAAGCCAGCGCGCCCCGGTGGACCTGGCCTTCCCGCGCGAGGGCACGGTCGCGATGCCGGCCGGCGTGGCGCTGGTGCGCAACGGGCCGAACCAGGCGCTTGGGCAGAAATTCATCGATGAGTTGCTCAATCCCGAGACCCAGGCGTTGATCGGGCGGACCTTCTTCTCCAAGCCGACCAACACCAAGACGGTGATGCCTGCGGGCCTGAACCTGCCCGAGCTGACGGTGCTGGATTGGGAATACTTCGCCGACCAGCGCAATGGCTGGATCGAGCGCTTCGAGCGCGAGATCTCGGCGCGTTGAAGGACGGCGCGGCCGGGGTGGAGGCGGCAGGCCACCTCGCGGTCATTGGTGTGACGAAGCGCTTCGGTGCGGCGGTGGTGCTCGATGATCTCTCGATCGCGGTTGCACGGGGTGAGTTCGTCTCGCTCCTTGGTCCCTCTGGTTGTGGGAAGACGACGCTGCTGCGCTGCGTCGCGGGGCTGTTGCAGCCCGATGCGGGGCGCATCGCGGTGGGCGGGGCCGAGATCACCCGGCTGCCGGCGCACAAGCGCAATGTCGGCGTGGTGTTCCAGAACTATGCGCTGTTTCCGCATCTGACGGTGGCCGAGAACATCGGCTTTGGCCTGCGGGCGCAGGGGGTGGCCAAGCGCGACGCAGGGCCGCGCGTGACCGAAGCGCTGCGCCTGGTGCGCATGGAAGCGCATGCGGAGAAGCCGGTGACGTCGCTTTCGGGCGGGCAGCAGCAG
>JBKJNV010000431.1:0-2691 GCA_046593435.1 Roseomonas sp. | reverse complement strand
ACAAGGGCTGCCAGGTGATGATCGAAGGGCCTGGGCACGTTCCCATGCACAAGATCAAGGTGAACATGACCAAGCAGCTGGCCGAATGCGGCGAGGCACCATTCTACACGCTCGGGCCGCTGACCACCGACATTGCGCCGGGGTACGACCACATCACCTCCGGCATCGGTGCGGCGATGATCGGCTGGTTCGGCTGCGCCATGCTCTGCTACGTCACACCCAAGGAACACCTTGGCCTGCCGAACCGGGATGACGTGAAGACGGGCGTCATCACCTACCGCATCGCCGCCCACGCGGCGGACCTCGCGAAAGGCCACCCGGCGGCGCAGCTGCGCGACGACGCCCTGTCGCGCGCACGCTTCGATTTCCGCTGGGAAGACCAGTTCAACCTCGGGCTCGATCCCGATACGGCGCGCGCCTACCACGACGAGACGCTGCCCAAGGACGCGCATAAGGTCGCGCATTTCTGCTCCATGTGCGGGCCGAAATTCTGCTCGATGAAGATCACCCAGGACCTCCGCGCCGAAGTGCTGCGCATGGAAGGGATGGAGCAGAAGGCGAGCGAGTTCACGGAGAAGGGTGGGAAGATTTATCTTCCCGAGCAGGCGGCGGAGTGAGGCAAGGGTGGGGGAAATGAATTTTCCCCAGACCCCCATTCTTTTATTTTTGGCGACTGGGCGTCCCTAAGAATCTGGCAAACCATCAGGTAGTGAAACGCCCGTCAGCGAGAGGCCGAAATTTGCCTCGAAGCGTGCAAAGCGCTTTGGGAACTCCTGGATCGACCAATAGCGCATGTCTGCCGTTTTGGTCGTTGGCACATTCTTGCGGGATTCACTGTCGGCCACGTCGCGCGGGATGATGAAAATTCGCCGTAGCGGCGATCCTTCTCCGGGCAGGAGAACAACCGCCAGCCAGTCGAAGACATCGCTTTTGTGATATTCGACGAAAGAGGCGCCCTTCTTGTAGGTCCGTGATTTTACGGAAATGCGTTGCGTACCTTGATCCAGAGGTTGCGCAATTACATCATAGCCTGGCCAATTGTCGGGCACCTTCATGGCCGGAATGCCTGCCAGGGTCAGCTCTGCCGCAACCAGCATCTCGCAGGCATCGCCCATCTGCTTCGTCGTGAATTGTCTGGGCATCATCTTGTCCACGTTGGATCCCGGGGAGAGTACAGAGCGGCTTGCGAATGCGTTCGGCGCGGCGAGAGATGTCAACCGCCGCCTTTCTGTATATCCTAGATCAGCCAGTTAATCTGAATGGCGTCGACGGTTGTTTAGCAGGACCTAGACCATGCCCACCTTCGACTGGCGCAAGCGCGCCGGCAGCCCCTTCATCACCGAGAAACACCCCGCGCGCGGGCAGCGCGGCATGGTCGTCACCAACCACCCCCTCGCCTCGGCGGCGGGGGCGGAAATGCTCGCCGCTGGCGGCAATGCGGTTGATGCGGCAGTGGCCGCACTGTTCGCGCTGACCATCGTGGAACCGATGATGGTCGGCGTGCTCGGCGGCGGCATGATGCATATTCGCCTGCCCGACGGGCGGCACACGGTGCTCGATGGCCTGTCCACCGTCCCCGCTGCCGGCACGCCAGGCATGTACACGCCCAGAAGCCTCGACTGGCCCGCTGCGCTGGACGTCGAGAACCGCGCCAACACACTCGGCCCGCTTGCCGTGGCGGTGCCCGGCAACCTGCTCACCTGGTGCGCGGCGCTGGAGCGGCACGGGCGCCTGTCGCTGAGCGATGTGATGGGCCCCGCCATCCGCCTCGCGCGCGATGGCTTCGCCGCCACGCCCTACCTCTCCGAATGCGCCGCCGATGCAGGGGCCGATATCGCGCGCGACCCGGGCCTCGCCGCGCTGTTCTTCCCCAACGGCTCGCCGATCGCACCCGGTGCGCGCGTGGTGATGGGGGCGGCGGCCGAGACGCTGACGACCATCGCGCGCGAAGGGGCTGCCGCGCTGCATGGCGGCGCGATCGGGGTTGCGGTGGCCGAAGCTGTCGCGAAACGCGGCGGCATCCTTTCCGCCGCAGACATGCGCGACGCGCGGATGATCGAACGTGACCCGGTGCGCGGCAGCTACCGCGGCTATGAGATCATCGGTCCGCCGCCGCCGTCCTCGGGCGGCGTGCATGTGTTGCAGATGCTGAACATCCTGTCGGGCCATGACCTCGGCGCACTCGGCTTCGGCACCGCCGAGAGCGTACATCTGATCGCCGAGGCATTGAAGATCGCCTTCGCCGACCGCGCGGCGGCCACCGCGGACCCCGCCTTCGTGGATGTGCCGGTGGCCAAGCTGTTGTCGTCGTCCTACGCGGAACAGCGCCGCGCGGCTCTCGATCCGTCCCGCGCGCAATCCTGGCATGCCGCCGTGGTTGCCGGCGAAGGCCCCAACACCACGCACCTCACCGTCGCCGATGGCGAGGGCGGCATCGTCTGCGCGACGCACACCATCAACTCCCTGTTCGGCGCGCGCTTCCTGCTGCCCGAGCTTGGCCTGATCCCCAACAACTACATGGCGCTGTTCGACCCGCGCCCGGGCCACGCGCTGTCCATCGCGCCGGGCAAGCGCGTGACGACCAGCCAGGCGCCGCTGATCGCGTTGAAGGACGGCAAGCCCTTCGCCGCGCTCGGCTTGCCCGGTGGCCTGCGCATCTTCGGCTCCGCCATGCAGGGGATGGTTGCGCTG
>JBKJNV010000153.1:0-13030 GCA_046593435.1 Roseomonas sp. | reverse complement strand
GCGGGTGAAGACCAGCTGCCCCTCGGCATCCGCGACGGCGACGACGCCGTGATGCAGGCTCTCCAGCGCGGGGCCACGATGGAGTTCGGCGAGGCGGGCGAATGCGGTCATCGGGCGATCCTGCTGGCGATCCAAGGCCTCAAGGCTGCGGCAGCGGTGGTGCGCTGTCCATGGACGCATTGTTGGGCACACGCCGCCGGATGAGGCGACCACATGCCCAGCTGGACGCATCCGTCACGCGGCGTCGCGCCGATGGTCGATGGCTGCGCCCTGGCACCGTTATCGCCCCCATGATCGGGGCCGGACGCCACGGGCACAGACCGCAAGCGCTTGTTCCCCAGCATCGCGATCGATCGTCCCGCCTCGCGCGTCATCACCTACCCGGCGCGGGATCGCGGTAATGGCCGTGGTGCTTTTGGAGCAGTGTTTCGAATTCGCCCGCGACCTCGGTGACACCCTGGCCATCATGCTGCGCGGCGAGGTGGCGCTGGCCGGGCCGACGCGGAGCCTCAATGAGGACGAGGTCCGCAAGCACCTGACGGTGTGAGTGGGACGGCCGCCCCTGCCCTCAATCCAGCAGATGCGGCTCCACCGACCAGACCTCTCCACTGTCCGGCGGCGTGCACAGGATGGGCAGCGCATTGGGCGTCCGCACATTCGGCTTGTGGCCAAGTGCGAGGCGCAGCGCGCGGAACAGCGCCCCATGCGCCACCACCAGCGCAAGCCCCGGTGCAGCAGTGGCGCGGTTGATCGCGGCAACCGCACGCTCACGCAGGACGGCAAACGGCTCCGCGCCCTCGGGCGTGAAGCCGCCATCGATCCAGTCATCATACCAGTCGCCCATCGGATGGCCTTCCTCGACGCCGAAGGAGACCTCCATCAGATCGTCATCGGTGGTCAGCGGCAGGCCGAGGCCAACATTGACGATCTCGGCCGTGCGCAGCGCGCGGCCGAGCGGGGATGCGACGATCCGCACGATGCCGCGCCCCGGCATCGCGGCCGCCGCGCGTTCGGCCTGGGCGATGCCGACCGCGTTCAGCGGAATATCGGTGCGGCCCTGGCTGCGCCCTTCCGCATTCCAATCCGTCTCGCCATGGCGGAGGAACCAGAAGGGAAGGCGTTCGAGCGGCATCAGGCCGCGAGCCCTTCCTGCGCCAGCATCCGCTGCACCGCCGGCCGCGCCAACATACGTTCGAGATGCGCCGCGAGCTTGGGCGGCAGCGTGAGGCCGGAGCGCTTGGCACCCCAATACTCAACGAAAAACAGCGCCGAATCGGCCACCGAATAGCCGGTGGGCAGCACCCAATCGCCACCCAGCCACTGCCCATCCACCAGCGAGAAATACTTGTTCGCTGCCGCCTTGCCGGTCTCCACCACCTTGGGGATATCCGCCTCGGTCGGGGTGAAATTGCCCGGGCGATACTGCCTGGTGAAGCCATAGGGGTGAATGGTGCCGGTGAAATACGCCATCGCCTCGGCCGCGCGCGTCTCACCTTCAAGGTCGGTCGGCAGCAGCCCCGCCTCGGGGTTGGACTTCGCGAGCCAGGTCGCGATGACCGGGTATTCGGTCAGCAGCGACCCATCGGCGCGCTTGAGCGCCGGCACCTTGGATTTCGGGTTCACCGCCATGAATTCGGGCTTGTGCTGCGCGCCTTCCTTGAGGTTGACCGGCACCAGCTCATAGGGCTTGCCGATCTCCTCGAGGATGATGTGAATGCCGAGCGAGCAGGCGCCCGGCGCGTAGAACAAGGTGTTGGTCATGGGGCGATCCCTCCGATTTGCGGGCTGAAGCTACGCCCGCTCAGCAGAACAAGGAAGAGACCGAGCTTTCGTCACTGATGCGCTTCATCGCCTCGGCCAGCAGCGGTGCGATGGTCAGCTGCCGGATATTGCGGGAAATGCGCACGGCTTCCGTCGCCATGATGGAATCGGTCACCGTCATGTTCTCGATCGGGGCCGCGCCGATGCGCGCGACGGCACCACCCGAAAGCACACCGTGCGTCACATAGACGCCGGCCGATTTCGCACCGTTCTTGAGCAGCGCCTCGGCCGCATTGCACAGCGTACCGCCACTATCCACGATGTCATCCACCAGCAGGCAATGCCGCCCCTCAACCTCGCCGATGACGTTCATCACCTCGGACACGCCGGTGCGCGGGCGGCGCTTGTCCACGATGGCAAGATCCGTCCCAAGCCGGCTCGCGATCGCGCGCGCACGCACCACGCCGCCGACATCGGGGGAGACGATCATCAGCTCCCGCCCTTCATAACGCTCCTGGATGTCGCGCGAGAACAGCGGTGCCGCGAACAGGTTATCCACGGGAATGTCGAAGAAGCCCTGTATCTGCGCCGCGTGCAGGTCCATCGCGAGCACGCGGTTCGCACCAGCCGCGGTGATGAGGTTCGCGACCAGCTTCGCGCTGATCGGCGTGCGGCTGCCCGATTTCCGGTCCTGCCGCGCATAGCCGAAATAAGGGATCACCGCGGTGATGCGCCGCGCACTGGCCCGGCGCAGCGCGTCGAGCGTGATCAGCAGCTCCATCAGGTTGTCATTGGCCGGATACGACGTGCTCTGGATGACAAACACGTCCTCGCCGCGCACGTTCTCATGGATCTCGACGAAGATCTCCATATCGGCGAAGCGGCGGACCGAAGCGTTGGTAAGGGGCAGTCCCAGCGATGCGGCCACCGCCTCGGCCAGGGGGCGGTTGGAATTGCAGGCCACGATCTTCATACGGGCAAAGCTCCACACCCATCGCGCCGGGGGTTACGCGCGGCGGCACGCATAGCAATGTGAACCTTCCGTGTAAATCGCAACCGGCGCATGAACGCTTCTCTTGCGCGCAATCACCCTGCCGTGGCGCAATCTCGGTCGACACGACCGGAGGTCTCCGCCATGCGCCACCTGATGCTGCTTCTGCTGCTGCTCGCGCCCGTGACAGCACTGGCCCAACCCACGCAGTTCCGCGACCCGCAGGGCCGCGCGACGGCGCGGGCGGAGACGCGCGGCAATACCACGACCTATTACGACCTGACCGGCCGCATCACCGCGCGCTCCGAGCGCAGCGGCACCACAATCCGCCATTTCGACGCCGCCGGCCGCGCCACCGGCCGCTCCGAAGTCCGCGGCGGCATCACCACCAGCTTCGACGCACAGAACCGCCCCATGGGAAGGGTGGAGCAGCGCGGCGGCGAGGCGATTCGCTACGACCCACAGAACCGTATCATCGGCCGCATCGAGAGCCGTGGCGGCACCGCGCGGTACCGCGATGCGCAGGGCCGCGACCAGGGCTCTGCGCAAGGCCCGGCCGCGCTGACGGGGCCGCGCTGAACCATGCCACCCATCCATGTGCTCTCGCGCATCGCGCTGATCCTCGCCGCCGTCGTGGCCGTGGTGCAACTCGTGGTCGTTGCCCTGCGCTGAAACACGCATTGCAGCGGCCGCGCCCCGATCCGCTCGTAATTTAGAGCATCATCCGTTCAAACGGAATCGTTTGGACGGATAAAGATGCTCGAAAAACAATAGGTTAGAGTGTGTGAAGTGAGCCCTTGCGAACGGAACATGCTCTAGTCGTAACCATTGTCGCTCGCCGCCGCGCCGACCACCAAGGGGCCTCACCATGCGTCTGATCGCCGCAATCCTGTCACTGCTGCTGCTGGCGCCGCTCAGCGCCCACGCCTTCAAGGAAACCACCCGCGACGCCTCGGGCCGCACCACCGGCGCGGCGGAAACGCGCGGCGGCACAACCACCTTCCGCGACAGTTCCGGCCGCACCACCGGCCAGGCCGAGCGGCGCGGGGACACCACCACCCATCGCGACAGCTCCGGCCGCAGCACGGGGCAGTCCGAGGTCCGCGGCGACACCACCACGCATCGCGATGCCTCCGGCCGCACCACCGGGCGATCCGAGACCCGCGGGGACACCACAACCCATCGCGATGCCTCCGGCCGCACAACCGGCACCTCCGAACGCCGCGGCAACACCGTCATCCACCGCGATGCCTCGGGCCGTTCGACCGGGCAAACCAGCGTGCGCTGAACGCGGCCTTGCCCCGCCGCCACGTCCTGCCCAGTCTGCGGCAACAGCGGGAGGCAAGGTGATGCGCGTCGGCGTGATCGGAATGGGCAGCATGGGCATGGGCGCAGCGCTCTCCCTGCTGAAAGCAGGCCATGCGGTGACCGGCTGCGACATGCGCGACACCGCACGCGCCGAATTCACCGCCGCCGGCGGCGCCGCAGTCGCGACCACAGCCGAGATCCCTCACGGGACGGAAGCCCTCCTCATCCTCGTGGTGAACGCGCAGCAGACCGAGGCGGCATTGTTCGGCGAGGCCGGCGCCGCCGCGCGCCTCGCCCCCGGCGGCGTGGTGATCTCCTCGGCCACCATGGCACCCGACAGCGCCCGCGCACTCGCCGCCCGCGCCGAAGCCATGGGCCTGCTTTGGCTCGACGCCCCCGTCTCCGGCGGTGCGACCAAGGCGCGCGAAGGGGCGATGACGGTGATGGCGAGCGGCAGCCCGGCCGCCTTCGCCGCAGCCCAGCCGGCACTCGATGCCATCGCCACCAAGGTCTGGCGCCTGGGCGACGCCGTGGGCATCGGCGCGACGGTAAAGGTGGTCCACCAGCTGCTGGCCGGTGTGCACATCGCCGTCGCGGCCGAAGCCCTTGCCCTGGGCATCCGCGCCGGCGCCGAACCCCAAGCCCTCTACGACGTGGTCACGAGTGCCGCCGGCAATTCCTGGATGTTCGAAAACCGCATGGCCCGCGTGCTCACCGGTGACGACGCCCCGCGCAGCGCCGTCGACATCTTCATCAAGGACCTTGGCCTGGTCACCGACATGGCGCGCGGACTCGATTTCCCGGTGCCCCTCGCGGCCCAGGCCCAACAACTCTTCACCGCCGCCCGCGCCATGGGACAGGGGCAGAAAGACGATGGCTACGTCATCCGCGTCTGGCAGGCACTGACGGGCATCGCATTGCCGGGGGATTGAAGTGAAGCAAGGCCAGGGGCCCTGCCCCCTTCGACGTATACGTCGAAGCCCGCGAGGATCGTGTCGATCCTCGACCTCCATGTGTTGGTGCTTGGTTTTGAGAGGTGGGTTCTGGTTGTTTTCGCTTCGCGGACCCGTCACGGAGGGAGGGCGGCTTGCACGCGCTCACCCGAGGTGAGCGACCTCAGGCCGCCCTCCCTCCGTGACGGGTTCATAAAGGCCAATCAGCAAGCCCACCCCCCCCAAACCCAGGACCAACGCATGCCGGGGTCCGGGGATCGGCGCGATCCCCGGCGGAGGTCCGGAGGCAGAGCCTCCGGCCTTGCTTCACCTCACCCCTGGAGTGCCGCCTCCACGCCCGCCGCCACGGCAAACAGTGCCGCATCGCCATCGTGTTCACCCATCAGCATCAGGCCCACCGGGGCTTCGCCCTCTGCGTGGCAGGGCAGGCTGATGGCGCAGCGGTCGAGGAAGTTTGCCACGCTCGGGTTGCGCAGCAGCAGCATGTTGGTGCGGTTGTAGGGGGCTTCCTCTGCCATGTCGGCGATGCGTGGCGGCACCACGGGCACGGTGGGGCAGATGATCGCGTCGAAGGGGCCGGTGCGGATGGCGGCGGCGGCGATGATGCGGGCGCGATCGGCGCGGAGCGTGATGTAGTCTGCCGCGCGCATCCCTTCGCCGCGCATGATGCGCGCGAGGATGCGCGGGTCGTAGCCGGGGCCTTTCTCGGCGATCAGCGCGCGGTGCCAGGCCCAGGCTTCGCTGACGGCGAAGCCACCGGTTGCGTTCGCGGCTTGGATATCCGCGAGGCCTGGCCAGTCGAATTCCTCGATGCGGGCGCCGGCTGCCGAAAGCCGCGTCAGCGCGCGGGAGAAGACGGCACCCACCGTGGCGTCCATCGTATCGGTCAGGTAGGTGCCGCGCGGCAGGCCCAGGCGCAGGCCCGCCAGCGGGCGCGGCATGGGCGCGCCGGGGTCCTCGCCGCCAGCCATCAGCGCATCGACCACGGCGCAATCGGCCACGCTGCGCGCCAGCGGCCCGATCGAATCGAGCCTGGCGGAGAGCGGCAGCACGCCGGTGAGCGGCACCCGCTTCGCCGTGGGTTTCCACCCCACCACGCCACACAGCGCGGCCGGGATGCGGCACGACCCGCCTGTGTCGCTGCCCAATGCGGCAAAGCCCATCCCGTCCGCCACCGCCACGCCGGCGCCGGAGGATGACCCACCTGGCAGCCGCCGCGACGTGCGATCCCACGGGCTGGCCGGCGTGCCGTGATGCGGGTTCACGCCCAGCCCGGTGAAGGCGAACTCCGTCATGTTGGTGCGCCCCAGCACCACCATCCCGGCGCGGACCAGGCGCTGCACGCAGGGCGCGGTGGCGCGTGCGGGCGGGGCATTGCGCAGCACCGCGGACCCGGCCGCTGTCACCTCGCCGGCCTCGTCGAACAGGTCCTTCACGCTGATGGGGATGCCCGCGAATGCCGAGGGCGCGCGCCCGGCGGCGCGCAGCGCATCCATGCCGCGCGCGACTGCCCGCGCGCTCTCGGCATGCACCTTGATGAAAGCGAGCGCGCCCTCGCCCCCCGGGTCGGCGATGCGCGCGAGCGCCTGGTCGACCAGCGCGAGGGATGTGGTGTGCCCCTGGGCGAGGGCGCGGGCGGCGGCGATCATGGGCATCGGGGCATCCTTGAGACGATCACGCGGAGGCTGCCCGTGAAGCGCGCCCCCGGTCAACGCGCGCCGTGTTTGACAGCGCGCCGTCGTGCCATGCAGGCTAGACACCTGGAAAAACCCTGGGGAGGGATTGATGCGCATCGCATCGCGTCTGTGCGCCATGGCAGCATTGCTGCTCGGCTGGGCCATCACGCCGGCCACTGCCCAGGAATGGCGCGGCTGGAACATCCATCCACCGGACTACCCCGTCTCCCATGGGATGGAGCGCTTTGCGGAACTGGTGGCACAGCGGACCAACAACCGCATCCGGCTGCGCACCTACCATTCCGCCCAGCTCGGCCAGCAGGATGAAGCCATCCAGCAGATGCGCCTGGGCTCGATCGACTTCGCCGAGTTCAACCTCTCGCCCTTCAACAACCTCGTCCCCACGACGCAGGTGGTCACGCTGCCCTTCCTGTTCCGCGACGTGGCGCACCTGCACCGCGTGATGGACGGCCCGGTGGGCGAGGCCATCGCCCGCGACATCGAGGCGATCGGCATCGTCCCGCTCGCCTGGTACGATGCCGGCGCGCGCAGCATCTACACCGTGCGTCCCGTGCGCACGCTGGCCGACCTGCGCGGGATGAAGATCCGCGTCCAAACCTCGGATCTCTGGATCGACATGATGCGTGCCCTGGGTGCCAACCCCACGCCGCTGCCTTTCGGCGAGGTCTTCACCTCGCTGCAATCGGGCGTGATCGACGGGGCCGAAAATAACTGGCCCTCCTATGAAAGCACCCGGCATTTCGAGGTGGCGCGCTTCTACACCACCACCGAGCATTCCAACGTGCCCGAAGTGCTCGCTGTCTCCCGCCAGCGCTGGCAGCGCCTGTCAGAGGCGGATCGCGTCATCGTACGCACCGCCGCGCGCGAGAGTGCCACCCACCAACGCGAACTCTGGGCCGCGCGTGAGCGTGTCTCGCGTGAACGGGTGATCGCGGGCGGTGCGACCGTGATCGAGATCACCGATCGGGCGCCGTTTGCGGCCGTGATGGAGCCGGTCTACGCCCGCTACGCCGCCGACCCGCGCCTGGCCGAGCTGGTCCGCCAGATCCGCGCCACGCAGTGAGGCTGTTCTCCCGCGGGCTGGACCTGCTCTCCAGCATCGTCATCGCCGCGGCGGGGCTCTGCCTCGTCGCGCTGATTGCGATGATGGGCTGGGTGGTCTTCGGCCGTTATGTGATGAACGACACGCCCACCTGGGTCGAACGCGGTGCGACCCTCACCATCGTGGCGATCGCGCTGCCCGTCGCGGCGGTCGGCGTGCGGGAGCGCTTCCACCTTTCGGTCCTGGGCATGCGCGAGAGCCTGCCACTACAGGCGCAACGCTGGATCGCGCTGTTCTGCGACGCGACCGTGGGGTTGTTCGGCCTCGCCATGGTCGTCCATGGCCACGAACTCGCGGCGATGGTGGCACCCTTTAAGGTGCCGCTGCTGGGTATCTCCCAGGCCTGGACCTACTGGCCGATGGTGCTCAGCGGCGGGCTCATCATGCTGTTCGCGCTCGAACAGGTGATCCTCGGCCTCACCCGCCACGAAGGCCCCACACAACGCGGCGTCACTGCCGCCTTCCTGGATTAGCGCCGCGTGGATCCTGGCCTGTTCATCATTTTCGGCGTCTTCATCCTGGGCGTGGTCATCGGCCTGCCCGTGGCCTTCGTGCTCGGCATCGCCGCGCTCGTGGGCTTCCTGTGGGAGGGGGTGAACCCCGCCGTCGCCTTCCAGCAGATGACCTCGGGGATGAGCATCTTCTCGCTCCTCGCCATCCCCTTCTTCATCTTCGCCGGCGAGATCATGCTCCATGGCGGGATCGCGCGGCGGCTCGTGGCCCTGGCGTCGGCCTGCGTGGGGTGGATGCGCGGTGGCCTGGGCATGGTCGATGTCACCACCTCGATGCTGTTCGGCGGCATCTCAGGCTCCGCGGTCGCCGATACTTCAGCGACGGGCACCATCCTCATCCCCGCGATGAAGGCCAAGGGGTATGGGGTGGACTATGCGGTGAGCCTCACCGTCACCTCATCCATCGCCGGCATCCTGATCCCGCCATCGCACAACATGATCCTGTATTCGCTGGCGGCGGGGGGTGGCATCTCGGTCTCCGCACTGTTCATCGCGGGCATCGTCCCGGGCCTGATCATGTGCCTGTTCCTCGCCGTCGCCGCCTACATCATGGCCGTGCGCCGCGGCTACCCGGCGGAGCCCTTCGAAGGCTTCCGCCGCCTGTTCTGGACCGCGATCGACAGCCTGCCAGGCCTGTTCACCGCCGTCATCATCCTGGGCGGCGTGCTGTCGGGCGTCTTCACCGTGACCGAAAGCGCGGCCTTCGGCGCCATCTGGGCGCTGCTGGTCACGATCCTCGTCTACCGTGCGCTCAGCTGGAAGGATTTCTGCGTCGCGGTCGCGGCTTCCGTGCGCACCACGGCGGTGGTCTTCCTCCTCGTCGGCACCGCGACGGCCTTCGCCTACCTCCTCGCACTCTATCGCTTCGCCGATCTGCTGACGGTGGGGATGCTCGCGATCAGCGAGAACCCCATCATCATCCTGCTCATGATCAACCTCGCGCTGCTGTTCCTCGGCTGCGTGATGGACATGGCCGCACTCATCCTCATCACCACGCCCATCTTCCTGCCGGTGGTCCTGGCCATCGGCATGGACCCGGTGCAGTTCGGCATGGTGATGATGATGAACCTGGGCCTCGGGCTGTGCACGCCCCCGGTCGGCGCGGTGCTGTTCGTGGGCTGTGCCATCGGCAAGATCCGCATCGAGCAGGTCATGCGCACCATCTGGCCCTTCTACGGCGCGATCCTGCTGGCGCTGATGCTAACCACCTACTGGCCCGCGGTTTCACTGACGCTGCCGCGGCTGTTCCTGGGGTACGGGGCGTAAGCCGGGGGAAAGAATTTCCCCGGACCCCATTCTTTTATTTTTGCGCCATGGCTCCAGACCGAAGCGCGCTCACAACATCGCAAGACCGCGCTTGCGGGATGGCGGCGCGAAAGCGGCGTCCAGCGCCGCCAGATCCTCGGCCTCCAGCACCAACGCGCCGGCGGCCGCATTCTCCTGAACATGCGCAAGGTCGCTCGCCTTCGGGATCGCCAGCACCCCGCCCGCGCGGATCGACCAGGCCAGCGCCACCTGCGCCGGGCTCACCCCATGACGCGCGGCAACCTGGCCAAGTGCCGGCACATGCAGCAGGCGCCCGCCCTGGCCCACCGGTGAATAGGCCATCACCGGCATGCGTCGCGCCGCGCAGAACGGCAGCAGGTCGAACTCGACACCCCGATTCTCCAGGCTGTACAGCACCTGGTCCGTGGCGCACTCCGCCAGCGCCGCGCCCAGCTCGGCGAGGTCATCCACATCGCAGTTGGAAACGCCCCAGCGCGCGATCTTGCCCGCCGCCACAAGTGCCGCGAACCCCGCCACCGTCTCGGCCAGCGGCACCGCGCCGCGCCAATGCAGCAGGTACAGGTCGATCCGCTCCACCCGCATGCGCCTGAGGCTGCGCTCGCACGCCGCGACCACGCCCGTGCGCGACGCATTGTGCGGGTACACCTTGCTCACCACAAAGGCCGCGTCCCGCCGGCCCGCCAGCGCATCGCCCACCACTTCCTCGGCCCCGCCCTCGGCATACATCTCGGCCGTATCGATCACGGTCATGCCCAGGTCGAGACCCAGCCGCAGCGCATCCGCCTCCCGCGCGCGATCCGCGCCCTCCTCCCCCATGTGCCAGGTGCCCTGGCCAAGCGCCGGCACCATAGCCCCATCCGCGAAGGCGAGGCGCGGGATCACGCTCAGAACCCCACCAGGTCGCCGCCCTTGAGCGCGAGCATCTGGCGCGCCTCGGCGGGTGTCGCGATCTCGAGCGACAGCTCCTCAAGGATGCGCCTGATCTTGGCCACCTGCTCGGCATTGGACTTGGCCGCGACACCCTTGCCCAGCCAAAGGCTGTCCTCCAGCCCCACGCGCACATTGCCGCCCAGCATCCCCGCCATGGTCGTGAACGGCATCTGGTGGCGCCCGGCCGCAAGCACGGACCAGACATACTGGTCGCCAAACAGCCGGTCCGCCGTCTCCTTCATGAACATCAGGTTGCGCGGCTCGGCCCCGATCCCGCCGAGGATGCCAAAGATGGTCTGCACGAACAGCGGCCCCTCGACCACGCCGCGGTCGAGCATGTGCGCCAGATTGTACAGGTGCCCCACATCGTAGCATTCGAACTCGAACCGGGTGCCGTGCGCCTTGCCCAGCCGTTCGACCACCTGCTCGATGTCGGAAAACGTATTGCGGAAGATATAGTTCGTGGTGTTCTCAAGGTAGGGCTTTTCCCACGCATGCTTCCACGTCTTCACCCGTGCGGCACTGGGGGCGATGTTGAAGTTCATGGAGCCCATGTTGAGGCTGCACATCTCCGGCTTGGCCAGCAGCGGCGCGGCAAGGCGTTCATCCAGCGTCATCCCCAGCCCGCCGCCGGTGGTGATGTTCACCACCGCGTCGGTCGATTGCTTGATGATCGGCAGGAACTGCATGAACACGGCCGGGTCCGGCGTCGGGCTGCCATCGAGGGGGTTGCGCGCATGCAGGTGCAGGATGGCCGCACCCGCCTCGGCCGCCGCGATCGCCTGCTCGGCGATCTGTTGCGGCGTGATGGGCAAATACTCGCTCATGGACGGCGTGTGGATCGCGCCGGTGACGGCGCAGCTGATGATGATCTTGGCCATGGCGGCTCTCCCTGTTGGGGCGATCCTGCCGCCGCCGCGCGCGCGCCGCAACACAGGACGCACGCGGCGGCACGAGACGTGACCTGCGCGCCGCGCCGGGCAGCATGGCGGCACGCCCGTTCCCGCCCGCGCCGAACGCGTCTACAGCAATATCCGATCACACTAGAATCAGTGTGATCGGATTTCTTGCTGTAGGATCATGTGTTTCTAGAGCACGAGATCCGTCCAAGCGGACGGATCGTGCTCTAGCCTCGGCGGCAAAGGAGAATCCCCCATGCGCATCCTCGTCCTTGGTGCCGGCGCTTTGGGAGGCTATTTCGGCGCGCGGCTGATCGAGGCCGGCGCCGACCTCGCCTTCCTGGTGCGGCCCGCCCGCGCGGCGCGGCTGTCAGAACACGGCCTGCGGGTCGAAAGCCCGTTCGGCGCCTTCCACCGCCCGGTCACGGTGCTCACCACCGCAACGCCGGGCTGGGACGCGATCCTGCTCGCCTGCAAAGCCTATGACCTGGATGACGCCATCGCCGCCATCCGCCCGGCCGTCGGGCCGGGCACCGCCATCCTGCCGGTGCTCAACGGCCTTGCCCATATCGAGACGCTCAGCGCGGCCTTCGGCGCGGCGCATGTGCTGGGCGGCCTCGCCAAGATCCAGGCGACGCTCACGCCCGAGGGCAGCATCCGCCATCTCAATGACTGGCGATACATCACCTTCGGCGAGCTCAATGGCAGCCTCTCCCCGCGCGTCCTCGCGCTGCGCGACGCCTTCGCCGCCGCACCGGGCGTGGTGGCCGAAGCCGTGCCCGACGTCATGGCGCGGCTATGGGAGAAGCTCACCCACCTGGGCACCAGCGCCATCGCCACAGTGCTGATGCGCGCCAATGTCGGCGAGATCGCGCGCAGCCCCGGCGGCGTGGCGCTGATGGCGCGCATCCTGGAGCGCAACATGGCCATCGCCGCGCATCACGGCCACCCGGTGCGCCCGGGCTTCCTCGCCGAATACACCCGCATCTTCTCCGACCCCGCCAGCCAATACGCCGCGTCGATGCTGCGCGACATCGAGGGCGGCAATCGCATCGAGGCCGACCACATCCTGGGCTTCCTGCTCGACGCCGCGCGCGAGGCCAAGGTGCCCGACGATCTGCACGAAGCAGCCTTCATCCACGCGAAGGCCTATGAGCAGCGCCGCGCCGCGGGGCGGTGACGCGCGACTACAGCAATATCTGATCACACTGAATCAGTGTGATCTGATTTCTTGCTGTAGGATCATGTGTTTCTAGAGCACGAGATCCGTCCAAGCGGACGGATCGTGCTCTAGGACGCCTCGACCGGCGCCGTCGCGCGGCGTGCCATCTCCCGCTGGTCGCCCGCAGCGGTGCTTACCAGCAGCTCGGCGAAATCCGCCCCACTCATGGGCTTGCCGAACAGATAGCCCTGCACCTCGCAGCACCCCTCGATCGAGAGCAGCGCCGCCTGCTCGGCGGTCTCCACCCCCTCGGCATTGGCGCGGATGCCCAGCGCCTGGCTGATGCCCACCACCGCGCGCACGATCGCCTCCGCCTCTCCGCTTTTGCCCAGGCCCTGGACGAAGCTGCGGTCGATCTTGATCTTGTC
>JBKJNV010000063.1:0-9009 GCA_046593435.1 Roseomonas sp. | reverse complement strand
CGCCCGCGCGCTGCTGACCGAGGCCGGGCTGCCCAACGGTTTCCGCTTCACGCTCAACTTCACCAATGACCGCCTGCCCGGCGACCGTGGCGTGGGCACGGCCATGGCGCAGATGCTTGCGCGCATCGGCGTCGAAGTGCAGGCCGCCGGTCAGCCTGCCGCCGTGCTGTTCCCCGCCCGCAGCCGTGGCGAGCTTTCGGCCGTGATGTCGGGCTGGGGCACGCTGACGGGGGAGGCGCACTACACCTATTCCTCCGTCGGCCACACCAACAACCCGGGCCTGCGCCTGGGCGCCTTCAACTGGCGCGGCTTCTCCGACGCGGAACTGGACAGCCTGATCCAGCAGGCTGCCGTCGAACTCGACACTGCGAAGCGCGAGCAGCTGCTCCAGCAGGTCGGTGCGCGGTTCAATGCGCTGCGCGTCTCGCTGCCGCTGACGTCGATCACCTCGGCCTGGGCGATGCGGCGGGACCGCGTGAACCTGGTCCGCGCCCGCGCCGATGAAGACACGCTGGCGATGGATATCGTGCCCGTGGCGCGTTGAGGCGCCCGTCATGAGAATCGCCGAGATGAACTGGATGCAGGTCGAGGCCTGGCTTGCATCCGATGATCGTGCGGTGGTGCCGCTCGGCAGCACCGAGCAACACGCGCAGCTGAGCCTCGCCGTGGACTCCATCCTCTCAGAGCGCGTCGCGGCTGAGGCGGCCGAACCCCTGGGCGTACCCGTTTTCCCGGCGCTCGCCTTCGGCATCACGCCATCCTTCATGGCCTATCCGGGGACGGTCTCGCTACGTGCGGAGACGCATGCGCGGGTGGTGTGGGATGTGCTGGACAGCCTGCACCGGACGGGCTTCCGCCGCATCCTTCTGGTCAATGGGCATGGCGGCAACACACCATCACACGCGGCGGCGCTGGAGTTCATGGGTGCGCATCCGGATTGCCGCATCCGCTTCCACAATTGGTGGAACGCACCGCGCACCCTGGCGCGCGTGTTGCACCATGATCCTGTCGCCTCGCATGCGTCCTGGATGGAGAATTTTCCCTGGACGCGGCTGGCCAACCTTGCCCAACCTGAAGGCCGCAAGCCCATGGTGGACCTCGACCGGCTGCGCAGCCTGCCGCCCGCCGAGGCGCGGCGCCTGCTCGGTGACGGCAATTTCGGCGGCGTCTACCAGCGCCCGGACGAGGAGATGCTGGATATCTGGAACGTCGCCGTCGAGGAGACGCGCGACATCCTGCGCGATGGCTGGGCATGAGCGGCGATACCCTGCTGATTTGGGGTGCGGGCGCCATCGGCGGCACGCTCGGCGCCTGTCTGGCCCGCGCCGGGGAGGATGTCCTGCTCGTTGACCAGGTGGAGGAGCACGTCGCCGCCATGAACGCGCAGGGCCTTGCCATCGAGGGACCGGTTGAGGCGTTCACGCAGGCCGTGCGCGCCACGACGCCCGCCGGCCTGCAGGGCCGATACCGCCGCATTATCCTGGCCGTAAAGGCGCAGGACACGGTGGCTGCCGCGGCCGCACTCAAGCCCTTTCTGGCCGAGGATGGCTTCGTCCTTTCCGCGCAGAACGGGTTGAACGAGCGCTCCATCGCGGCCGAAGTCGGGGCTGCCCGCACCATGGGCTGCTTCGTGAATTTCGGCGCGGATTGGATGGCGCCGGGGCGCATCCTGTTCGGCAATCGCGGTGCCACCGTGGTGGGCGAGATCGACGGAACCATCACCGAACGCGCGCGGGCGATGCACGCGACGCTTGCCCTGTTCGAGCCCGATGCGGTGCTGACCGACAACATCTGGGGCTATCTCTGGGGCAAGCTCGCCTATGGCGCGATGCTGTTCGGCACCGCGCTGAACAATGCCTCCATGACCGAGAACTTCGATGCGGCCGACTACTTCCCGGTCTGGCGGCGCCTGGGGGCAGAGGTGATGGCCGTGGCGCGGGCCGAGGGCGTCACGCCGCTCGGCTTCAATGGCTTCGATCCGCTGGCCTTCATGCCGGGCGCCCCGGAATCCGCCGCGCGCGCTTCGATCGCACTGCTGGCCGAGCACAACCGCCACACCGCCAAGACGCATTCGGGCATCTGGCGCGACCTTGCGGTGCGCAAGCGCCGGACGGAGGTGGACGCGCAGATCGCCATCATCGCCGAAATCGGCGCATCGCACGGCATCGAGACCCCCGCGATCCGCTGTCTTGTTTCTCTGATCCATGACATCGAGACCGGCCGGCGGGCGCAATCCTGGGCCACATTGGATGAGGTTCTGGTGTTATGCCGCGTTTCCTGAACAGCCGCGTTGTCGTCACCGGCGCCGCGCAAGGCATCGGCCGCGCTGTCGCCCACGCCTTCACGGCGGAGGGTGCGCGGGTTTGGGCGCTGGATCTCGATGCCGGGGCATTGGCATCGGCCGACGCCGTGCAGCGCCGCGCGCTCGACCTGTCGCGCCGCGCGGAGGTGCATCGCGTGATGGCCGAAGTCGAGGCGGCGGAAGGCGGCATCGACATCCTTGTCTGCTGCGCCGGCGGCGTGCGCGGCCAAGTGGGCCGGCCGCTGGCGGAGATCACCGAGGCGGATTGGCACGTCATCTTCCAGGCCAATCTCGAGAGCGCGCTGTGGTGCGCGCAGGCGGCGGCACCGGTCATGCAGAAGGCGGGCCACGGGCGCATTGTCACCATCGCCTCTGGCGCTGGGCTGCGGCCGAGCCTGACCGGTATCCAGGCCTATACGTCGGCCAAGCACGCGCTGGTCGGGCTGACCAAGCAGCTTTCCTACGAATTCGCGCGCCACGGCATTACGGCCAACAGTGTCGCGCCGGGCTTCATCCGCTCGAACCCAACGACCGAGGCGCAATGGGACAGCTATGGCCCTGAGGGCCAGGCGAAGCTGCTGGAGGGGATCCATCGCCGCCGGCCCGGCAAACCGGAAGACATCGCCCATGCTGTGCTGTTTTTCGCCGATCCGGCGTCAGACTGGGTGTCGGGGCAGATCCTCTCCGTCGATGGCGGGCGTTCCTGATTCGTATCGCCCCGCTGGCATTACTCATGTTTTGTTGGCATTCACGGCGCTGGGCCAGACGCTCCGCATCGGCCTGGGTGCCGACCGGAATGTGCCGGACCCGGCGCGCTCCGGCTCGTTCGTCGAACGCGGGGTGTTCACCGCGCTCTGCGACCGATTGCTGGATGTGGCGCCCAATCGCCCCTTCCGGCCCGAACCCGCGACAGCCTAGGCCTTAGAGGATGAGGGCCGCACGCTGCGGCTATCACGCGGGCGCCGGTTCCGCGTGCTGGCGGTGCTGGATGATTTTACCCGCGAGTGCCTGGCGCTGGTGGCGGATACCTCGCTGTCGGGGCTGCGGGTCGGGCGTGAGCTCGACCGGATCGTGGAGCTGCGCGGCCGTCCGGCGATGATCTTCAGCGAGAACGGCACCAAGCTGGCCTCGCACGCCATTCTGCGCTGGCAGCAGGAGCGTGGCGTCGCCTGGCACTCCATCGCGCCGGGCAAGCCGCAGCAGAACGGGTTCGTCGAGAGCTTGGATAGGCGGTTGCGTGACGAATGTCTGAACGAACACCTGTTCGGCAGCCTACCCGCGGCACGCCGGATCATCGGAGAATGAAGGGTCGACTACAACACGCAACGCCCACACACGAGCCTGAACGGGCTCACCCCTTACGCCTTTGCAGCCCCCCGCCCCAGCTCAGCCCTCAAACCGGTGCAGAGGTGCCTACAACTTCGGTAGGGGCGAGTTCTACGCCGCCTCCCGTGAAGACGAGCCGTGGTTCATGTTCACCGATGTCTATGGCGTCCTTAGCATCGCCGGCACGGTCGAAGCCGCCTGGCGCCTAGATGACAAGGCGAAAGCTGGGGTCGTTAGCATCGACCCCACGCACTCGCCCTGTGAGTTCATCGCTACGCGGTCAGCGACCGAAGCCGCATGTCCGGTTGAATTGCGGGCCGCTCCACCAGGATTGCGTCTGCCCGACGAGGGCGATTGGTAGGCGCTGGATTTTGGGTGCTCCACCGCCATCGGTTTCACCTGGACAGCCTTCCGGCAAATGCGACAATCTCGCCATCGAATGGTGGAGATGTTCGATATGCCCGTGTCCCGTCGTTCGGCCCTTGCCACCGCGGCGGGCCTGTTGGCGTCTCCGCATTTTCCAACGCCTTCCTTGGCTCAGGGGGCGGCTCGAAGCACCTTGCGGTTCATCCCGCACAGCAATCTCGCCGCCGTCGATCCGGTGGCGACCTCAGGCTACATCGTCCGCAATTACGGCTTTATGGTCTACGACACGCTGTTCGCCGTGGATCCGGACTTCCGTGTCCAGCCGCAGATGGTCGATAGCCACGAGGTCACGAATGATGGCCGCACCTGGCGTTTCCGTCTGCGCGAGGGACTGAAGTTTCACGACGACCAGCCCGTGCGGGGCGTTGATTGCGTCGCCTCGATCCGCCGCTGGGGCGCCCGCGATACCATGGGCCAGACGCTGATGCTGGCCGTGGACGAGATCCGCGCCACCAGCGACCGCGACTTCGAGATCCGCCTCAAGCGACCCTTCCCGCTGATGCTCGACGCGCTGGGCAAGCTTTCCACCCAGGCACTGTTCATTGTGCCGGAGCGTGTGGGGCTGAGCGACCCAATGATACCCAACACGGAGACTATCGGCAGCGGCCCCTTCCGCTTCGTGCGTGACCAGTGGGTCCCCGGCAGCCTCGCCGTGTTCGAGCGCTTTGCAGGCTATGTGCCGCGCGCCGAGCCAGCGCGCGGTGCCAGCGGGGGCAAGCGCGTGCTGCTGGACCGCGTGGAGTGGCGCATCATCTCCGACCCCGCCACCTCCGCGGCGGCGTTGCAGACCGGGGAAGTGGATTGGTGGGAGCAGCCGGCCTTTGATCTGCTTCCTCTCCTCACGCGCAATCGCGATGTTCGTGTTGAACTGACCGACCCGATCGGTTCGCTGATGATGATGCGCTTCAATCAGCTGCATCCGCCCTTCGACAATGTCCGCGTCCGCCGCGCCGTGCAGGCGGCGGTGAACCAGCGCGACTATCTGGATGCCGCCGTGGGCAATGCGCGCTATTCCGCCGAATGCCGCAGCTTCTTCGCCTGTGACACGCCGTTCGGCAGCGACCAGGGCGCGCAGGTGATGCCCGGTCGGCTGGAGGAAGCGAGCCGGATGCTGCGTGAATCTGGCTATGCGGGCGAGACCGTGGTCATCATCAGCCCCACCGATATCCCGGCCACGAATGCGATGAGCCTGGTGACCGCCGACCTGCTGCGGCGCCTGGGCATGCGGGTGGAGCTGGTGGCAACCGATTGGAGCAGCGTGCTGGCCCGCCGGGCCAACCGCAGCCCGCCCGACCGCGGCGGGTGGAGCATCTTCCACACCTCCTGGGTGGGGCCGGATGTGGCAAGCCCGATCGTCCACCTGCCGCTGCGCACCCATGGCAGCGCCGCCTGGGCCGGCTGGCCGACCGATGAACCGTTGGAGGCGCTGCGCACGCGCTTCCTTGAGGCGACCGGCGAGGCCGAGCAGCGCACCATTGCGGCCGAGATCCAGCGCCGCGCCTTCGAGACGGTGCCCTTCGTGCCGCTCGGCCAGATGAAGCAGCCGACCGCTTACCGCCGTAACGTGCAGGGCATCGTCAACGCGCCTGTTCCGTTCTTCTGGGGTGTGCACAAGGCCTGATGCGGTTGGCTTGAGACTTGCGCCGCGGCTGTGGAGGGGTGTTCCTCACCAGAAGCTCTTGAGTTGTCCCGGTGGATGATGTTGGCGCCAGTGCCGGGCGATGTCGGCGCGGGTCGCCGTCCAAACCCGGTCGTGCTTCGCGACATGGTCCAGAAAGCGGAGCAGTCCGACCGTGCGTCCCGGCCGCCCGGAAAGGCGCCCGTGCAAGCCAAGGCTCATCATCCGCGGATGGCCTTCGAGCCCTTCCCGATACAGCGTGTCGAACGTGTCGCGCAGGTAGATGAAGAACTGCTCGCTGTCGGCGAAGCCATTGCAGGTCGCGAAGCGCATGTCGTTGGCGTCGAGCGTATATGGCACGAACAGTTCCGGCCTTCCGCCGACATCGGCCCAGAAGGGCAGCTCATCCGCATAGTTGTCCGCGAAATAGAGCAGACCGCCAAGTTCGCTGAGAATCCTATAGGTCTGTGGGCTGGAGCGATTGTACCAGCCCAGGGCGGGAGCACCGCAGATGCTGGCATGCAAGGCCAACGTCGCTTCGAGTTGCTCGCGCTCATTCGCCAGCCCGTCCGGTGGCGCCACGTTCCAGCGCAGGCCGTGCGTCGCGATCTCCCAGCCGGCGTCGTTCATGGCCGCGACTGCATCCGGGTTTCGGCCCAGCGCCATGGTGACGCCGTAACATGTGACCGGCAGCTGACGGCGGGTCAGTTCACGCCAAAGGCGCCAGAAGCCAACGCGGCTGCCGAACTCCCAGAGGCTTTCCGTGGTCGGATGACGGCGGCCAATGGCACTGGTGGTGATATGCTCGGTCAGGAAATACTCGCTGCCGGCGTCCCCATGCAGGACGGAGTTCTCTCCTCCCTCCTCATAGTTGACGACGATTTGCAGGGCGAGGACTGCGCCCCCAGGCCAAAGCGGATCCGGGGGGTGACGCCCATAGCCGACCATGTCGCGCGGATAGTCGCCGCGATCGGGATGGTAGGGGTTGGTCATATCTGCCGCTTCTCGATGTTCGAAGGAAGAATATCACGCCGCCCATGATGCGCCGAACAACCCTGTGCAAGCGCAACCATCAACTCGGTCCATCTCGTCGTCGTGCCGCCCCGCATAAGCCGCAAGCGCCGGGCCCGGCTTGGCGGACCAGCCACCATTATGCCGCGCCCGATGCAGCCCTTTTGGAACGCATAGCGGGACGAATCGACGCGAAGGCCGCAGACTTGCCGGTGCTGCGTGGCGCTACCTGGACCAACGATGCGCCCTACTGCGAAACCGAAGCCGGGCCGCGGATTGCTGCAGCGGCATCCCGCGCCTTGGCGCCCTCATGACCGGTAAACCCACCTCGAGGACCCGCGCCGCCGCGGACTGCCACAGCGTTGTTATTGTCCAGCGAGGCGAACACCCTGCAGTCGAATCAAACCATCCGGGTGGGCCTGAAACCCGCTCACGCGCGTTGTCATCGCCCAGAACAGTCTGGCGTGGAACAGCACGATGTGTGGGCGGTCCGTCAAATAAATGGCGCTGACTTGCCGGTAGAGCGCCTGGCGCCCCGCCGTGTCAGTCTGCTGTCTTGCCTGTGAAAGCAATGCGTCCAGGGCCGGATTGCAGTACCGGCCCCAATTGATGAAGCCATCGCATTGCATCCAGATGCTGACATTCGCATCCGGGTCGGCACGGCCAGACCAAATGGCAATGGCAGCCTCATAATCGCCGCGCTCGGTCTGCGCGGTCATCGCGCCGGCCTCCAGCGCCTGGACGCGGATCTCGAAGCCAGCCTCGGCCGCCATCGATTGGATGACCTCGCCCACCTGCACATCGACCGCTGAGTTGGGGACCAGCAGCGTGAAGGACGGGCGCGGGACGCCCGCTTCGGCGAGCAGGCGCCGGGCGCGGGCGACATCGCGCGCGGGGACCGGGTTGGCCTCGTTGTAGAAGGGCGTCGACGGCGCCTGAACCTGGTTGCTCGGCACGAAGGCGCCGTCGAATACCACTTGGTTCAGCACACGCCGATCGATCGCCGCCTCCAGCGCCTCGCGGATCTTGGGGTTGCTCAGCGGGCCGCTGGCGCGCGCGCCATGCGCCACGTTGATCGACATGGTGACATAGCCGAGCGCGACGCTCTCCTCCACGCGCAGGCCGCGCTGGCCACGCGCCTGCCGCAGGTCGGTCGGCGCCAGGCGCTCCATGATCTCGAGCGCGCCCGCGCGCAGATTGGCCAGCCGCACATTCGGCGCCGGCACGGGCAGGTAGACCACCTGATCGAGGTGGATCGCCTGCGCGTTCCAGTAGCGGTCGAAGCGATCGAGCACGATGCGCTCCTGGGGAACGCGCCGGGCGAAGCGGAATGGGCCGGAACAGACCGGTGCCTCACCCGCGCGCGGTCCGGCAGCCTCGGTCGCCTTGGGCGAAAGCATCATGCCCGCGCGATCCGACAGCACGCCGAGCAGTGGTGCGAAGGGTTGCGCCATGCGCAGCCGCACCGTCATCGCGTCCACGACTTCGACCGCCTGCACGGGACGCAACTCGGTCGCGCGGCGGGACCCCGACGTGGTGCGATAGCGATCGAGGTTGAAGCGCACGGCCTCCGCGTTCAGGGGCTCGCCGTCGTGGAAGACCACGCCCTCGCGCAGGCGCAGGGTCAGCGTGCGGCCTTCCTCGCCCCACGCCCAGGAGGTGGCGAGCTGCGGGACGTAGTTGAGGTTGGCATCGACATCGATGAGCTTGTCGCACATCGCCGCGAACACGATGCGCCCGACGAAGGTCGTGCCCGCCATGGGGTCGAGGCTGTCGGGGTCTTCCTGCAAGCCGATGCGCAGCGTCTGCGCCACCACCGGCAGGCCGGCGAGCATGAGCAGGGTCGCCACGATTGCACCGAACCTGAAAGTCATGGCTGCACAGCCTCTCTTAACAGCGGGGACAGTGAGAATTAGGGTCGCTCGCTCCGAGGGTGTCAACATGGGCGGATGCATCGCATGACAGGAAACCTTCCGGTGGTCGTCACCGGCGCTGCGGGGCTGATCGGCCGCCGCCTGGTCGAGCGTCTTCTGCAGGCAGGTCGGGCCGTGATCGCCACCGACCATGTGGCACCCGCGGCGCCGCCGGGATGCGAATTCGTGACCGCCGAACTCTCCGATGCGCTGCGGCTGACCGGCCTTGTCGCGCGCGGGGTTTCAGCCATCCTTCACTGCGGGGGCATTTCCGGACAGATGCTGGCGAAGGACAATCCGGCCGGCATCCTCGCGATCAATGTGGGCGGGACAGCCACCTTGCTCGAACTCGCGCGCCTGTTTCGCGTGCCGCGCTTCGTGTTCTGCTCCTCGGTGCATGCCTATGGCGACAC
>JBKJNV010000202.1:0-2596 GCA_046593435.1 Roseomonas sp. | reverse complement strand
GTCGCGTGCCTGCACGTGCTGCGGCAGAACCGGCTGGCACCCGATACCAGCCTTGATGAAAGTGGCGAGAACAAGCACGTCAAGCGCCTGGTCGCGCTGCGCGCCTGGGCGGCGCCGCTTGCCCTGCCGGAGGGCCGCGTGACCTTTCATGTGCTGGAGGCCGTCGATGCCGCTGCGGCGCTGGTGGACTACGCGACGGCGAACGGGATCGACCATCTGGTGCTCGGCGCCCGCCCGGCCTCGATCCGGCGCCGGCTGCTGGGCAGCGTCTCGGCGGAGGTCGCGATGCAGGCGCCCTGCACGGTGACGGTCGTGCGACCGCACGCGGCGTAGAAAGCGTGCGACTGCACGCGGCGTAGAGAGCGTGCGACCGCACGCGGCGTAGAGAGCGTGCGACCGCACGCGGCTTGGAAGGTTGCGGCCTGATCGGACGCGCTCAGTCCCAGCCGTGGAACTGCGCCCAATCCGCGACCGGCGCGCGTTCCGTCACCAGGCCATTCTCCGGCGCATCCCAATCCGCCTCGCCGAGCGCCATGCCACACACCACCATCTCCTCCGGCGTGATCGGCAGGTGCCGGCGGATGGTCTGGTGGTAGGGCGCGAAAGCGGCTTGCGGGCAGGTCTCCAGCCCCTCCCCGCGCGCGGCCAGCATCATGTTCTGCAAGAACATCCCCAGATCGAGCCAGCTCCCGGGATTGAGTCGCCGGTCGATAGTGATGACCATCCCGACCGGCGCGCCGAAAAAGGAGAAATTGCGCCCGTGCTGCGCCTGCATGCGCGCCGTGTCGCCCTTCGTGATGCCCAGCGTGCCGTACAGCGCCCAACCCACCTGCCGGCGGCGCGCCAGATACGGCTCGAACCAGGGCTCCGGGTAGTACAGGTATTCGCGGTCGCCGGCGTCGCCGGCCAAATGCGCCGCCACCACCTCGGCACACAGCGCTTCGCGCGCAGCACCAGCAAGCGCATAGGCGCGCCAGGGCTGCGTGTTGGAGCCCGAGGGCGCCCGCGCCGAGATCGCCAGGATGCGCTCCACCGTCTTGCGTGTGACCGGCGTGTCGCGGAAGGCACGAATGGAGCGCCTGCCGCCGATCGCCTCAGCGACCTCCATCACGCGCCGCGCGCCGCCTCGAACCGCACCGGGCGGCCGCGCGGCGTGCCCAGCACCGTATCCTCGCGCATCGCGACGCCGCCGCGCAGCACCACCATCATCGGCCAGCCCGTCACGCGCTGCCCTGCAAACGGCGTCCAGCCGCAGGGCGAGACGATCCAGCTATCCTCGATGGTCCGCGTCGCGGCCATGTCCACAATGGTGAAGTCGGCATCATACCCGGCGGCCAGCCGTCCCTTGCCGGTCGCGCCATAGACCCGTGCGGGGCCCGCGCACATCAGGTCCACCAGGCGCATCAGCGACAGCCGCCCGGCATTCACATGGTCCAGCATCAGCGGCGCGAGCGTCTGCACCCCCGTCAGCCCCGCCGCCGTATCTGGCCAGGGGCGTTCCTTCGCCGCGCGGGAATGCGGCGCGTGGTCGCTGCCCACCACATCCACCATCCCATCCCGCACCGCGGCCCAGGCCGCGTCGCGGTGGCGCGCATCGCGGATCGGCGGGTTCATCACCGCATAGCCGCCCAGGCGCTCATAGGCCTCATCGGTCTGCGAGAGATGGTTGATGAGCAGCTCGCAGGTCGCGACGTCCCGGAAGTCGCGCATGTAGGCCAGCTCTTCGGCTGTGCTGACGTGCAGGATATGGGCGGGGCGCCCGGTCTTGCGCGCCAGCGCCATCAGCCGGCGCGTGCCCAGGAAAGCTGCCTCCACATCGCGCCAATCCGCATGCATCCGGTGCGGCATGCCCTTGGTGTAGTTGGGCTTGCGCGCCTGCAACCGGTACTCGTCTTCCGAATGGAAGGAGATGCGCCGGCGGCCATTGCGCATCGCGCGCTCCAGGCTTTCATCATCCTCGATCATCAGGTCGCCGGTCGACGATCCCGCGAAAATCTTGATGCCGCACACATTCTCCTGCGACTCCAACATCGCCAGCTCCGGCGTATTGGTGCGCGTGCCGCCGACATACATGCCCACATCGCACCAGGCGTCCGTGCCGATCTGCGTGCGCTTGCGATCGAGCTGTTCGCGCGTGGTGATGGAGGGCTGGGTGTTGGGCATGTCGAACACCGCCGCCAGCCCACCGAGCAGGGCGGCCTTGGTCCCGGTCGCCATCGTCTCCACGGCAGGGTCGCCGGGGTCGCGCAGATGGACGTGCGGGTCGATGAGGCCGGGCAGGACATGGAGGTTGCGGCAGTCGAGCGTCTCGCTGGCTTCGTCGGTGCGCAGGTCGCCCATGGCGGCGATGCGTCCGTCGCGCACGCCGATGTCCAGGGTTTCGATGCCCCCCGGGGTTGCGCAGGCGCCGCCGCGCAGGATGAGGTCGTAATGGGCCATGGATGGCTGCTCCGCATAAAAGCAGGTCGGGGGAAGGAATTCCCCCGAGCCCCCTTCTTTTAATTTTGATTTTTGGTGCTGCCTCGCGGTCGGCCCCCAAAGCCAAAAACAAAAGAATGGGGTCTGGGGAAATTCTTTTCCCCAGCCTTTCTCTCCC
>JBKJNV010000626.1:0-3403 GCA_046593435.1 Roseomonas sp. | reverse complement strand
GCTGCTGCATGCGCTGGACAAGCTTGTCACCGATGGCGTCTTCGCCACGGACCAGTTCGAGGAGCTGACCGGCATCACGCTGGGCAATGGGATCATGGGCGTGCTGGCGCTGGCGATTTCCCGCGTACCGAAAGACTATGTGGTGTGGTTCCTGCCTGAGCAGGTCCGCGAGGTGCGCTGGGCCGGGGACCCGACCAAGCCCGTCATCGCCGGCCCCGATGGTGACCGCCTCTCGCCCCGCACATCATTCGAGGCATGGACACAGACGGTGCGCGGACGCTCACGCCCATGGACCGAGGTGGAGATCGAGGCGGCGACCGTGCTGCGCGTCGCCTTGCTCGAACTCGTGCTGCAGCATGTGGACGAGGTTTCCCGCGAGCGGATGGCGGCGCGCGCCAACCAGAACCTGCTCATGGCCGAGCTCGACCACCGGGTGAAGAACTCGCTCGCCACGATCCAGTCGATGGTACGCTTTTCCAGCCGCAGCGCCACGGACCTGGTGAGCTTCGTCACCTCCATCGAAAGCCGCCTGCAATCCATGGCCAAGGCGCATAATCTTCTCACCAATTCGCGCTGGCAGGGTGCCTCCCTGCGCGCCCTGGTCGAGGATGAGCTGCGTGCGCACGACATCCCCGGCGGCTGCGAGATCGCGGTGCGGGGCGCGGAGTTCGCCCTTGACCCCAAAACCGCGCTCGCGACGTCCATGGCGGTGCATGAACTCGTGACCAACGCCATCAAGCATGGCTGCCTGGACGACGCCGGCGGGCGGCTCGACATCGCCTGGGCGCTGGAGGAGGAGGCCGGCGACCGGGTCCTCGCCCTGACCTGGAGCGAGACCTGCACCCGCCGCATCGAGCCCCCGACCCGAAGCGGCTTCGGCCGCATGATGCTGGAAAGGGTGTTCGCCAACGATGTCGGCGGCAGCCTCAGGCTCGATTTCGCGCCCGACGGGTTGAAATGCCGCCTTTGCATCCCGGAAGCCCGGTTGCGGCTGCAGATCGGCGCGATCGAGCAGCTCCGCACGCTGGCGCCCTCGCGGCCGCTGATGCGCCTGGACGGGTTGCGCATTCTGGTGGTCGAGGATGCCGCGCTGGTCGCGGAAGACCTGGCGGTCTGGCTGACCGCGGCCGGCGCCAAGGTCCTGGGTCCCTGCGCCACCTTGCCCGAGGCCATTGCCACCGCTGCGCGCGAAGCGATGGACCTCGCCTTGCTCGACGTGGATGTGGATGGTGAACCGGTCTGGCGCCTGGCCGGCATCCTGCGCGCGCGCCGCGTGCCCTTCATCCTGACCACCGGCTTTTCCGATGAGATCGAACGCCCGCCCGAATTCGCCGACGCCCTGATCGTGAACAAGCCCTATGATTTCGGCAATTTCTATGACGCCATCGGCACCGCACTTGGCCGCCGGGCCGCGGTCGCCTCGTGACCACGGACGCCGCCGGCGGCAGCCTGCATGAGCGCCTCCGTGACGCGACCGCGCCGCTGCATCGCGCGACCGAGGCGGCCTTCGATGCCGACGACCGGCTGGCGACCATGGCGGGCTATGTCGACCTGCTCGACCGGCTCTGGTCCCTGCACGCCGGTGTTGAGGATGCGCTGCGCAGCCATGGATGCAGCCTGCCCGGACTGGCACTCGAGGCGCTGCGGCGCTCGCCCCTCCTCGCGCACGACATCGAGACCCTGGCCGGGCGGTCGCCGCGCCTGCCGCGCGCCGGGCTCGCCTATGCCTCGCCTGAGGCGGCACTCGGCGGGATCTATGTGGTGGAAGGATCGATCCTGGGCGGGCGGGTGCTGATGCGACGCGCGGAGCGGTCGCTGGGCGTCAGCGCGACGCAGGGAGGTCGGTTTCTCGCGGGCGACGGGGCAGGGACCGGTGCGCGCTGGCGCGCCTTCCTTGCAGCGCTGGCCGCCCTGCCCGCCGCCTTCCGCCGCGTCTGCGGCAGCCCCGGCGGCGGGCAGGGCGGCCAGCGCCGCAAGGAAGGCGCGCCAGCGCGCCCCGGTCCCTGCCCCGTCGCCGGGGCTGCCGCAGACGCGGCGGAAGGCGGCGCGCGCGCTACCTTTGCCGCCTTCCTCGCCTGCTTCGCGGAGCCCATGGCGACGGCACCCGCCTGAACGGGTTCGTGCCGCGCTGCCGTGGGCGTCAGTCGTGCAGCCGGCGATCGAGGAAAAACCGCAGCATCTCGCGCGACGCGTCCGGGCCGCGCGGGTCGGTATAGGTACCCGCCGGGCTTCCGCCCGACCAGGCATGGCCGCCGCCATGCACCAGCCATTGCTCCAGCACCGGCCGCCCCGCCGCATCGGCGTAGACGCTGCGGCTATAGGCGTGCCCCCCCGGCACCTGCCCGCGCGTGACCTCGATGCTGAGCGCGCCTTCGGCGGCTGACTGCGTGATCACCTGGTCGCCATTGCGCGGGTGCACGGTGGTGTCCCGGTCCGCGTGGAACACGATGGTGGGCACCACACGCTGCCCGCGCTCCGGCGGCGTCGCGGCGGCGGCACCCCCGCGCATCGCGGCGAAGGCGGACTGCATGTCGCGCGCCGCCCCGCAGGCCAGGCCCGAATGCACGCCGACCGAGGCATAGAGGTCGGGGTAGACCTGCCCCATGATCGCCGCCGCCGCACCGCCTGCGGACAGCCCGGCGACATAGACGCGGCGCGGGTCGCCGCCGTGTTCGGCCATGACCTGGCGGGTGATGCCGGCGATCAGCGCCGGTTCACCCATCTCGCGCTGCTGGTCGGCGGGGCTGAACCAGTTCCAGCATTTCTGCGCATTGGCCGATTTTTCCTGCGCCGGCCAGGCGACCAGGCAGCCATGCGCCTCGGCCAGGGCATTCATCCGGGTACCGGCGGCGAAATCGTCGGGCGATTGCGTGCAGCCATGCAGCATGATCAGCAGCGGCGCCGCGGCATCGCGCCGGGCTGCGGGAATATACAGCTTGTAGCGCAGTCGCCCGGCCGCCCCCTGGTAGGTGGCGTCGAGGAACTGCGCGCCAACCGGCAGCGGCTCGGCCCCAGCGACCGGCCTCGCGCGCGCCCCCGGCAGCCACCGGCGTGGGTTTCGGGCGGCCGGCGCGGCGTATGCGGTGACAGTGGCGGTGGCGGTGGCATCGGCGGTAGGCGCGGAGCGCGCCGCCGGGCCGGGCGTCCCGTCGGGCGCGGGCAGCGGGATGGCGGCGCCGCTGTTGGGCGCGGGTCTGGGCGGCACGGCGACACCCGGCGGGGCCGCAGCGCCGAGCAGCCGGCGCAGCAGCACCGTGGCTTCGTGCAGGCGGCCGCCCTTGGTCAGTCGGGTAGCCTCGCGCATCGCATCGGGCAGGATCAGCTTCATGGTCGCGAACTTCCAGGCCAGGGAGGGATGCCCTGACGGTCGTGGGTGATGTTTTGCTTGGGGGATCAGCGCGTG
>JBKJNV010000217.1:0-5634 GCA_046593435.1 Roseomonas sp. | reverse complement strand
GCGCCATCGACCCCGAAACCGCCCACGGCCTCGCCTTGCGCGCGCTGGAATGGGGCGTGGCGGGCCGCGATTCGGCCCCCGAGGACCCGCGCCTGGTCACCCATGCGCTCGGCCTGCGCTTCCAAAATCCCATCATGCTGGCCGCTGGCTTCGACAAGGATGCCCGCGCCATCCTGCCGCTGATGCGCCTGGGCTTCGGGGCCGTGGAGGCGGGGTCCGTCACCCCCCGCCCACAGCCCGGCAACCCCCGCCCGCGCCTGTTCCGCCTGACCGAGGATGCGGCCATCATCAACCGCATGGGCTTCAACAATGCCGGGCTCGCGGCCTTCCTTGCGCGCGTGGCCACCCTGCCGCGGCCGCTGCCCGCGCCGCTTTGCGCCAATATCGGCATCAACAAGGACAGCACGGCCAAGGCGGCCGACTACGCGCTGGCCTATGCCGCCGTCGCCCCCTACGCCGACCTCATCACGGTCAACATCTCCTCGCCCAACACGCCCGGCCTGCGCGACCTGCAAGGTGAGGACAGCCTGGGCGAGGTGCTGGACGCCATCGCCGCCGCGCGGACCGGCCTGCCGCGCACCCCTCCCATCCTGGTCAAGATCGCGCCCGATCTGGCCGATGACAGCCTGGCCCCGATCGTCAATGCCTGCCTCGCCCGCGGTGTCGCCGGGCTGATCGTGTCCAACACCACCCTCGCGCGGCCCGAGAGCCTGCGCAGCGCGCACCGGGGCGAGGCAGGTGGGTTGTCCGGCGCACCGCTGCTCGCCGCCTCCACCGAGATGCTGCGCCGCGTCGCCCGCATCACCCGCGGCCGGCTGACGCTGGTGGGCGTCGGGGGTGTGGCGACGGGCGCTGATGCGCTGGCGAAAATCAAGGCGGGTGCGACGCTGGTGCAGCTCTACAGCGCCTTCGCCTATGCCGGCCCCGCACTGATCCCGCGCATCAAGCGCGAATTGTCCGACGCCCTGGCGCGCGAGGGCTTCGCCAATGTCGAAGCCGCCATCGGCACGGAGGTCGCATGAAAATCCTCGAAGGCATCGCCGGCATCGCCGAGCACTACGACGCCTATGTGCTGGACCTCTGGGGCGTGGTGCATGACGGGCGCGCGCCCTATCCCGGCGTGCTCGACGCACTCGCGCAGCTGCGGGCGCGCGGCAAGAAGATCGTCATGCTGACGAATGCCCCACGCCGCGCCTGGTTCATCGACAGCATGCTCGCGAAGATGGGCGTCACGCGGGACCTGTATGACGCCACCATGTCCTCCGGCGAGGCGACCTGGCAGGTGCTGCACGCGGGCACGCACCCCTTCCTGGCCGGGCTGGGCCGCAGCACCTTCCATATCGGCCCCGAGCGCGACCTCTCGGTCATCGAGGAGGGTGTCGCGACCCTCGTCGCCACCCCCGCTGAGGCGGATTACCTGCTCAACACCGGCCCCGACCCCGATCGCGGCCCGACCTCGGTCGAGCCTTACCGCGCGGCGCTGGATGCCTGCCTCGCGGCCGGCCTGCCGATGATCTGCGTGAACCCCGACCGCGCGGTGATGGTGGCCGGGCAGCGCCTGCTGTGCGCCGGCGCCTTCGCCGATGTGTACCTCGCCGGCGGCGGCCGGGTGCTGGAGATCGGCAAGCCGGACCCCGCCGTCTACGCCCCCGTGCTGGAGGCCCTGGGCAACCCGCCCTTGGCCCGCGTGCTGGCCATTGGCGATACGCCGCACACCGACCTTGCGGGAGCCAAGGCGGCGGGCATCGACTGCCTCTGGGCGATGACGGGCCTGGCGGGGGACACCTATGGGTCGAACCCGGACCCGGCGGTGCTGGCCCGGGATGCGGCGCATCACGGCGTGACGCCGGTCGCGGCGCTGCGCAGCCTGGCCTGGTAGGACCCGCATGTTGGTCGCGCCGCCTTCGGTCGGAGGCGGCGCTTTATCCAAAAAGGACAAGTTCCAGCGTTTGGGACGGCCCAACCCGAACGTAGGTTGCCTTAAGGATTTGAGCGTGTGTGTGCCCGCACGGGGTGACCTTCGCGGATATGAGCGCGCACATCGACAGGTCCTTCGCTGTCCCGATCCTCTTCGAGCATGCGCGCCCATGCTTCACGCGTCTCCGCCGCGATCGCGGCGCGCCGTTCGGCCGCGCGCTGACGATGATTGAAGCCCCTTCGGTACGCGTCGCCGCGCATCGGATACGCCAGGACATGCTGCCGCGGCACGCGGCTCCAATCCGGGCGTGGCCAGTTCCATTGGGCTTCGTCTGAAGCAGGATTGGCGCGCCAATCAGTTCTGGGCAGCCATACGGCACCTGTGGTCCCCCCCGAACCATCCGCCGGGCTGCGGTCGATCGCTTCGCGCGAAAGACGCAAGACATCGTCGAAGGAGTTCGCCTGCTGGCCGATGCTGACACCGATGAGGTTGTTACGCCGATCCATGTCCGTCGCGGCGGCACCGTTGATCAGATCGCGCCCCTGCCCCGTCGTCTCGCGCCGCATGGCGCTGGCCTGCCCGTGAATTTCGTGCAGGTCGCCGAGGCTCCCGGCCATGTCCGGTCCCATGCGACGCGACAACTCGCCCAGCCACACGAGGTGTCGGTACGCGTCGGCCGGACCGTTGACGCGCCCTGGAAGCATGGAGGCTTTCGCTTCCGTCGTGGCGACGGCAATAGCGAGTACGTTCGAGACGGAGTTCTCAAGCCAGGATTGGCGCGCAACGGCACGCCTGTCCTCGGCGTCGGGGCCGGGATCGGGCATGGTTCTCTCCATAAGGTTTTGAGGGAAGTTGCTGCTTCCGCCTTTCGGCGATCAGTAGTCAGGCGGGCCGAACAGCCACCTGAAGGATTCACGGATAACGTGGTGCGGCCGGCATTCGGACACGACCTCTCGGCTATCTTCGATGCGCAACTCGACCTCACATGAGGTCGGGCGCCGCCGATCCACCTGGAAGCTGACCAGGCGCGTTGGACCACCAGGGCCTTCCCTGAGAAGAAGTCGCCCATGGCCCAGGAGGTGATCGAGATAACGTCGCTCGTCACGAGACGAACCCGCCTCCCCCGCGGGCGCCAAAGTGCGGTCCGCCTCAGGTTGGTGCGTGTAGGGTCCGCCCCATCCATCCACGACGAAACTGTCGATGAGGAAATCGCGTCCCGTCGCGTTGACGATCCGGATCTGCGCGATACCGTAATCGATATCGTCGGCGCGCTCCGCGTGACGGAAAAACCGCCGCTCATCGGTCGTGTAGGTCCTGTCCAACCAGGACCAGGCATCCCAGCCCAGATTGACCAATGCAAGGAACAGGACGGATCGCACCGTCCAGCGTCGCAACCAGTTCACCAGGCGACGCATGCGGTGTCCGTCTCGACCATGTTCGACGCCATGAACACACCTCCGCACGTGAGGACTCAGACGTATCGGAAAAAATTCCTGTTGTCAACGAATAAAATTTGCTTTGCCCGTTTCAGCCTTGATATTCCCAAAAAATAGGTTATTAATCTTAGTTGCTGGGTGGTCCAGGCGGAGCATGAGGACTATGTCCGATCCCTTCGCGGCGCGCGGCGCACACGCCCAAACGCCGCAAAACTCCGGTCCTCCGGCTGGCGTTCGTGACGCAGCCTGTCCGGCCAAGAATGGGGCGAGTATTCCTATCAACCCGGCGCAGCGGGGGAGGCGAGGCGATTTGTCCGAAAGGTGCATTCTTCCGGAGCACGCACGCGAACGCTTATTTTTCAACGGGTTGCGCTTACCCGCGACACGATCACGCCCGCCCCGCCGTCCCCGAGAGCATCACCGGGTCAATCCGCAGCTTCGCCAGCGCGCGGCGCCACAACCCCTCGGGTGCGTGCTCGAACAGCAGCGCCTCGTCCGCCGGCACGCTCAGCCAGGCGTTGCGCTGGATCTCGTCGTCCAGCTGCCCCGGCGCCCAGCCGGCATAGCCGAGTGCGAGCACCCCCAGGCGCGGGCCGCCGCCTTCCGCGATGGCCTTCAGCACCTCGACATTGGCGGTCAATGCCAATTCGCCCCGCACCGGCAGGCTGCCCTCGGTGGACCAATCGGCACTGTGCAGCACGAAGCCGCGCCCGCTCTCGACCGGGCCGCCTTCGAGCACACGGATGCGCCGTGCGGGGGGCACGGGTGCCAGGCCCAACTGGCGCAGCAGGACATCGAAGCTCATGCCCTCGATGGGTCGGTTCAGCATGATGCCCATGGCCCCATCGGGCGAATGCGAGCACAGGCAGATCACCGCCTGGGCAAAGCGCGGATCGGTCATCCCCGGCATCGCAACCAGCAATTCGCCGCCCAGCCAATCAATGCCCTGGGCAACGCCCTGGGCAACGCCCTTGGCCACGCCCTGGGCCGGTGGCGTCGCAACTTTACCGCGGGGTTTGCGCTGTGCCATCTCGGACACATGGAGGGTGGCGACAGCCGCGGCAAGATCACCGCCGCGTGACAGCCCAGCCTTCGCGGCGTAAACATCCGCAACAATCTGGAGAGAGCAATGACCATCAAGATTGGCGACAAGATCCCCGCCGTGACGCTGATGCAGGCAACGGCCGAAGGCCCGCGCGAGATCACCACGGATGCGCTGTTTGCCGGCAAGACGGTGGTGCTGTTCGGCGTGCCCGGCGCCTTCACGCCGACCTGCTCGGCCAAGCACCTCCCCGGCTTCGTGACCCAGGCGGCCGCGATCCAGGCCAAGGGCGTGGACACCATCGCCTGCGTGGCCGTGAACGACGCCTTCGTCATGGGCGCCTGGGCCAAGGACCAGGGCATCAGCACCGAGATCGTGATGCTGGCCGATGGTTCAGCCAAGCTCGCCACCGCCCTGGGCCTTGAGCTTGACCTGACGGCCCGCGGCCTGGGGATGCGCAACCAGCGCTTCGCCCTGATCGCGAAGGACGGCACCGTGACGCATGTCGCGGTCGAGGCGGCGGGGCAGTTCGAAGTGTCGAAGGCCGAAGCGGTCCTGGCCGCCCTGTGATGGATTTCGCTGGCTTCACACGCTTCGCCTGGGAAGCGAGCGCGGTCTTCACCAGCCGCAGCTTCGACCTCGCACAGAATCCGACCGATGCCGGATTCCGCCTGTCGGACATGGTGCTGGAAAAGCAGCGCGCCTTCGCCGAGGGCGCGATGGCGGCATGGGACGCGGCGCTGATCGGCACGCGGCTCGATCTGGTTGCCGTCGCCGCATTGGCGCCGGCGCAGCGCGCGGTGGCCGAAAACCACCGCCTTCTGGCCGGCGACCCGCTGGCCTGAGCCTAGCCTCCCCGTCGCGCGCGCGGCGGGGCGGGCGTCGTGTCCACCGGTTCCATCATCACCGGCGGTGCTTCCGTCGGCACCGGTGCCGCCACCACGGCAACCGGGGCCGGCTCCATGGCAACGGCCGGCGATGGCAGCGAAATGCCAGGACCGAATCGCGTGCGGTTCGCCTCCTGCCCCGCATTCAGTGGCCGCGCACCGTCGCCCACCGGCACATGCGCCGGCATCGCCAGCGGCGGGACGATCCAGCAATCCGCGCGGCCCAGGCTCATGGTGCAGAAGGGCTCGGTGGCGGGTGTCGCTTCGGCGGGCGCGCAATAGCTCTCCCGCCGGTCCAGCCGCACCACCGAGCAGTCCCGCCCGGTCGCGAGCGATGCCACCACATCGACC
>JBKJNV010000212.1:0-5001 GCA_046593435.1 Roseomonas sp. | reverse complement strand
AATTGATCGCCGCGAAATCCAGGCCCAGGGAGGTATCGCGCGACAGCGTCCAGGTCGTGTTGCGCGACAGCACATCCACTTCGCCCGATTGCAGCGCAGTGAAGCGCACCTGCGGCGTCGTGGGCACGTAGCGCACCTTGGTCACGTCGTTGAAGATCGCGATGGCAAGCGCGCGGCAGTAATCCACGTCGAAGCCGGTCCAAACGCCCTGGCTGTTGGGCTGGGCAAAGCCGGCAAGGCCGGTGTTCACGCCGCAGATCAGCGTGCCCCGGGCGCGAATGGCATCGAGCGTGCCGGTCGCCTGGGTGGGCGCCTGCGCCAGGGCGGGCGCGGTCGCGAAGGTTGCGAACGCCACGCCGGCGAAGGCGGCGCCGCGCAACCCAGCCTTGATGCTTTGGCCGAAGACGGTCATGCAATTCTCCTGTTCATTAATTCCGCGACGCGATCCGCCACGGGTTCTCCCGGATGGGCGATGCTGCGCCAGGGGAGCGGCTGGGGCAATCACCAACCGCCCGTACCCCATGCAACCGCCTAGCAAAGTGGCAAGCAGGGCGCCAGCGCATCCTTCGGGGAAGGGGCTCGATCTCATCGCCGTTAGAGGCTAGCAAAACCCGGGCCGCCGCCTGGGGGAGAGACGCCATGTTGATGTTCGATGCCGCCGAGGTCGCCCGCAGGCTGCCCTGGGGGGCGCTGATCGCTGCACTCGACGCGATGTTCCGGCAAGGCTGCGCCGCGCCGCTCCGCCATCGCCACGCGGTGGGCGGCACCTCGCTGCTGCTGATGCCGGCCTGGCGCGCCCAGGGAGAGAAAGGCGGCGGCTACACGGGGGTGAAGATCGTCCATGTCGCGCCTGGCAATGCGGCGCGCGGGCAGCCCGCGGTCAATGCCGTGTACCTGCTCTCCGACGCGGAGACTGGCGCCCCGCGCGCCATGCTCGATGGCGGGATGCTGACGGACCGGCGCACGGCGGCGACCTCCGTGCTCGCCGCCCGGCACCTCGCCCGGCCCGATGCGTCGCGGCTGCTGCTGATGGGCTCGGGCCGCGTCGCGCATGCGCTGGCCGAGGCCTATCGTGACCAGTTCCCCATCACCGACATCGCGATCTGGAGCCCCCGCCACGAGCGCGCCGCAGCACTCGCCTCCCGCCTCGCGGAGCACGGCCATCCAGCGCGCGCGGTCGCCCGGCCCGAGCCGGGGCAAGCCTGCATCATAGCCTGCGCCACACTCGCCACCGCGCCCTTGATCCGTGGCGCGGAGCTGCCGGCCGGTGTCCACCTCGACCTGGTCGGCGCCTACCGCCCGGACATGGCCGAGGCAGATGGCGCCGCCTTGGCGCGCGCGCGATTGGTGGTGGACACCCGCGCCGGCGCCTTCGCCGAAGCCGGCGACCTGCTCCAGGCCATCGCGGAAGGCGCCATCACCCAGGGGCATGTCGTGGCCGAACTGGCCGAGCTCTGCCGCGGCGAGATCGCGGGGCGCGAGGCGCCGGGGCAGATCACCGCCTTCAAATCCGTGGGCTGGGCCGGCGAGGACCTCGCCGCTGCCATCCTCGCCTGCGGTGCGGATCACAGCGTGATGCGTTGAGGCGGAAACGCCGAAAACGCTGAATCACACGACCCCACAAAGGCTAGGGCGGGCTGCGTGAGCGCATGCGAACGCAGCCTGGTCTAGGCGGGGTCCAGCCGCAGCACGCGGCCATTGCGCTCATCGGTCAGGATGTGGACCACGCCCTCGGGCGAGACCACCACGTGGCGGAAGCGCGCAATGCGCGACAGCAGCCGCTCCTCGCCCGTGATGCGGCCATCCTCGATGGTCAGGCGCACCAGCGCCTGGCCGACACTCGCCATCAGCAGATTGCCGCGCCATCCCGGCATCGCCGCACCAGTGTAGAACGCGATCCCCGACGGATTGACCGAGGGCACCCAGGCGCGCAGCGGGTCCTCGAACCCCGGCGCCGAACGGCGCTCGGAAATCACCGCGCCGCTGTAATCCACGCCATGCGTGACCACCGGCCAGCCATAATTGCGGCCGCGCTGGATCAGGTTCACCTCATCGCCGCCGCGCGGCCCGAACTCGGCCTCGAACACCGCGCCCGTGGCGGGGTCGATCGCGAGCCCCTGCGGGTTGCGATGGCCGAGCGACCAGATCTCCCCCCGCGCACCGGCCTGGCCCACGAAGGGATTATCCGCCGGAATGCGCCCCTCCCGCGTCAGGCGCAGCACCTTGCCGGCCAGGTCGTTCAGCTTCTGCGCGCGCTCCATGGAATAGCGATCGCCGGTCGAGAGAAACACATGGCGGCCATCGGGGGCGAAGGCGATGCGGCAGCCGTAATGGTTGCGCCCGCTGGACTGGCCCGGCGTCGCGTCCAGCACCGTCGTCACGCCCTCCAGCCCGCGCGCATCGGTGGTAAGCCGCGCCCGGACGAAGCGGGTCAGCGCGCCCGCCTCGGTCAGCGCCGCCTGGCAGAACCACAGCTCCCGCGACGTCACGAAATCGGGCGCCAGGGCGACGTCGAGCAATCCGCCCTGCCCGCTCGCCTCGATCGGCGGCAGGCCGTCGAGCGGGCGCGACAGGGTGCCGTCGGGGGCGACAATGCGCATCCGTCCGGGTCGTTCGGTGACCAGCAGCCGCCCATCGGGCAGGAAGGCGCCGCCCCAGGGATTTTCGAGGCCCTGGAACACCGTGGTGACGCGGAACCGGGCGCGTTCGGACTGCATGACCCCCTCAGGCTGCGCCGAGGCACAGGCAGGCAGCAGCAGCGCGAGCAGGACCAGATATCTCATGCCCGGAGAGATGGGAGGGCCAAAGGCCAGGGCAAGCGCCCGGGCCGACGACCACAAACCGTCACACGCACCCCAGCCCGCGACGCGCGCGTGCGGTCACGGGAGAGGCAGACTCACGCGATGGCGCTGGCCACCCAGTCGCGCAGCTGGCTCTTGGGCATCGCGCCCACCTTGGTCTCCACCGCCTTGCCATCGCGGAACAGGATCATGGTGGGGATGCCGCGCACGGCGAAATCATTCGGCGTGATCGGGTTGTCGTCGATATTCACCTTCGCCACGGTCAGCTTGCCGGCGAACTCCTTGGCGATCTCGTCGAGCGCCGGAGCGATGGCCCGGCAGGGGCCGCACCATTCGGCCCAGAAATCGACCAGCACGGGGCCGGCGGCTTCCAGCACATCCTGCTTGAAGCTTTCATCGGTCACGGCAACGGTATTCTCGGACATGGCGGTCCCTCTCTGGGTGGGGCTGGCTGCCCCGCATCATCGCAAAATCGGGACGCGCTGTCTCGCGGTCAAGGCTCATGCGCGTCGAGCATGGCTGAGGGGATCGCCATGAGCCGCGCGCCATAGGTCCAGATCAGCGCGCAGGCCACCTCGCGCCCCGGATAGGCGGCGCGCAACAGCGCCCTGTACGCGGCCATCTGGCGCAGATACAGCGGCGCAACCTCGGCATCGGTCGCCGGCGGCGGGCGGTTGGTCTTGAAATCCACCACCAGGATGCGCCCCGGCGTAACCACGATGCGGTCCACCTGACCCGCGATCAGCCGTCCACGCACCCGGCCGGCCAGCGGCGCCTCGGCCAGGCTGCCGGGCGCGAAGGCCTCGGCGCAATCCGGGTGCCGCAGCAGGGCAAGCACTTCCGCTGCCACGTCGGCTTGCGCCTCGGGCGAGAGTCCCGCCCCGGCACGCGCCAGGTAGCGCTGCGCCGTCGCCTCCCATTCCGCGGGCGGGCGTTCGGGCAGATGCTGCAACAGGGCATGGACCAGCCGGCCACGGCGGAAGCGCTGCCCGGTGGGGTCGGCCGCAGCGCGCGGATTGGCCGCCGCCCCCTCCTCCTCGCCCGGCAAAGCGGAGGGCGAGAGTGCGGATTCCATACCCTCGGGCGGCGCCGGGCTGGCGGCCCAGGCGGGCAGGGTGGTGGGGGCGGCGTGGGCGGTGGCCTGCTCGGCACGGGGCGGGGCGGATTGCGGCGCGGCAAAGCGGCGGACGCCATCCTCGCCCGCCTCGGCGCCCAGGCCGTCGAAGCCCGCCGCGACCAGGTCGTACCAGCAGCCCTGCGGCCGGGTCGCCCTGCCCTGCCAGCCGGCGATCAGCAGCCGGTCCTCGGCGCGGGTCAGCGCGACATACAAAAGCCGGTGCGATTCGCGCGCGGCGGCTTCCTTCTCCGCGTCCAGCAACGCGCGATAGGGCGGTACGTGAAAGCTTGAGTTGGGCGCCCAGAAGGGCAGCTGCACCCCGTCGGGCTCGGTGGCCCAGCGCACGCCACGCTCCCCGGCCCCCGGGCCGATGGTGTCGGGCAGGATCACGATGGGCGCCTGCAGGCCCTTGGCGTTGTGCACCGTCATGATGCGCACCTGATCGAGGCCGGCATCCTGTTCGCGCTTCACCATCGCCCCGCCCTGGCGCAGCCAATGGACGAACAATTGCAGGCTGGGCGGATGCGCCCGCTCATGCGCGAGCGCGGTGCCGAGGAACTCGTCGATCGCATCCGCCGCATCCGGCCCAAGGCGCGCCAGCAGCCGCGCCCGGCCGCCATGTTCGCCCAGCACTTCGGCGAACAGCGTGTGCGGCCCGGCGAAATCCGCGCGCGCGGCGAGCAGGGCAAACAAATCCGCCGCCCGGCCGAGGCGCGTCGCGCCGCCCCGATGCACCGCCAGCGTGGCGGCGAGGCTGCCGGTGCGACCATACGCAAGGGTGAAAAGCTCATCCTCGTCCAGCCCGAAGATCGGGCTTTTCAGCGCAGCGGCGAGTTGCAAATCATCATCGGGCAGCAGCAGCGCATCGGCGAGCGCGAGCAGGTCCTGCACCGCGATCTGGTTGACCAGCACCAGGCGGTCCAGGCCACCGACCGCGACGCCCAACTCCTTCAACCGCCGCACCAGGGTGGGGATGAAGGCGCCGGAGCGCTTGCGCACCAGCACCAGCACATCGCCGTAGCGGATCGGCCGGCCACGCGCGGGAAGCATTCCCCCATCCGCGACCCAGCCGCGAATGGTCTG
>JBKJNV010000003.1:0-3882 GCA_046593435.1 Roseomonas sp. | reverse complement strand
GGGTGACGCCGACACGCGCGCGCGGATGCGCAATGCCGGGTTCATCGTGCGGCCGGATGGGCCGGCCGCGCTGGCGGCAAGGGTGGCGCGGGAAGTGCCCATGTGGCGGGACTTGATCGCGCGTGCCGGGATCGTGCCGGAGTAGGCTGGCGATGCGGGCGCGGCGGGACTTGATCGCGCGTGCGGGGATCGTGCCGGAGTAGACGGGCGATGCAGGCGCGGTCATCCAGCATGGTCTGGATCTGCGCGAGCAGCGCGGCTTTCTCATCCTGGGTCATCGCGTGGCTCCTCAATGCGCCCCAGGCATTACCGCGCCCGGCACCGCCACGCGATGGACAAGCCGGGCAAATATCCGGCGCGGTTCGATGAATTCAGACGGGCAGCTTCGGCCGCCGCGCCCCCAATGCCAGCGCCTGTTCCACCGCGTGCCCGGCGCGCAGCACCGTCGCGTCTTCGAAGGCGCGGCCGACCAACTGCACGCCCAGCGGCAGGCCGGACGGCGAGAAGCCGCCATTGACCGCCAGCGCCGGCTGGCCGGTGAGGTTGAAGGGCATGGTAAAATTCGGCCCCTCGAAGCTGGTCCATTTCGTCATCTGCTCGATCGGGCGTGCCTCGCCTGGTGCGGCCGCGGTCAGCAGGATGTCGAAGCGCTGCATCTGACCTGTGACCACCGCGTTCAGCTCCCGCCGGCGGCGCTGCGCCTGGATGTAGTCGGCGCCCGAGATGGTGGCGGCCACTGCCAGCCGCTCGCGCAGGAATTCGCCGTAGTCACGGTAGCGGGTGCGCAGCCAGGGCTCATGGATCGCGAAGGCCTCGCTTGCGAGGATGAGCCAGCCTGCGGCTGCGAAATCATCCAGCGACGGCAGCGTGGCCTCGCCGATCTCGGCACCCGCGGCGCGCAGCGCGGCGATGGCGGCGTCGATCGCGCCCTGCATCGGCGCACTCACCGGCAGGTCGGTCTCGTGGAAGTGGCGAACCACGCCGACGCGCAAGCCCTTCACGCCATCGCCGATCCCCGTCAGCACATCCGGCGCCGGCCGATCCGCCGAGGAGGGGTCACGCGGATCATGCCCGACCATCGCCTGCAGCAGCCGCGCGCAATCCTCGACCGTCCAGGCCAGCGGGCCGGTGGTGTCGAGGCTCGATGCCAGCGGTAGAACGCCGGTGCGCGAACACAGCCCATAAGTCGGCTTGATGCCCGCCACGCCGCACAAGGCGCCGGGCATGCGGATGGACCCGCCCGTGTCGGACCCCGTGCCCCCCAGGATCACGCCGGCAGCGACCGCCGCGCCGGTGCCCGAGGAAGACCCGCCGGTGAAGCGCGTGATGTCCCAGGGGTTCCGCGCCGGCGGCCAGGGCAGGTCGAAGGACGGCCCGCCCCACGCAAACTCATGCGTCGCGAGCTTGCCCAGCGAAATCGCGCCTGCCTGCTTCCACATCCGCACCACCGCCGCATCCTCAGCGGGGGTGTTGTCCAACAGCACGCGCGAATGGGCGGTGGTGGGCACGCCCGCCGTCTCGTAGATGTCCTTGTGCGCGATCGGGATGCCGTCGAGCGGGCCCATCGGCGTGCCCGCCATCCAGCGCGCCTCGCTCGCGGCGGCCGCCACCATCGCCGCCTCCCGCGTGAAGCGGATGAAGGCGTGGATGACCGGGTTCAACCGCTCCGCACGGTCGAGGCAATCATGCACCAACTCACGCGGCGACAAGGTCTTGTCCGCGAAACCCTTCAGGGCCTGTGCAATCGTGGGCGTGCTCATGGCGCGAACACCACGGCCGGCTCGGCACTCACGGGGCGAACCACACGCACGGCGGCGGCGAAGCGCTGCACATGGGCGGTGGCGGCGCGAATGCCCTCGGCCTCCGACTCACTCAAGACAATGCCGGCGCGCGCCATGACAGCATCGAACACCGGACGAGACAGCGGATCAGCCATGACAAGAACCCCACGTGTGCAACCGCAGCATGACGCAGGGAGGGGCGAGGGTGAAGGGAAGAAAGAGCGGGGGCGCTGCCCCCAACCCCCGCCGGGGATCGCGCCGATCCCCGGACCCCGGCATGCGTTGGTGCTGGGTTTGGGAAGTTGGTTCTGGACTTTTATCAGGGCCTGTCATCGGGAGAGGGTGGCCGGCATGCGCTCACCCGTGGGGCGCGCACTTCGGGCCACCCTCTCCCGATGACAGGCATTCACGACAACGACCCAAAACCCACCTGCCAAAACCAAGAACCAACACCTGGAGGTCGAGGATCGACACGATCCTCGCGGGGTCCAGGGGCAGCGCCCCTGGCCTTCCCTCCCCTACTCCCCTCGCTTCCCTCCCCGCGTGGTGCGGTTGTCGCCGGGTCGCAGGCGGAGGCCGTCGCGCAGGTTGGTGAAGGGGAGGGTTGAGGGGTCCGCGACGACAGGGCCGGGGGCGGCGGCGATGATCACGCTTTCGGCGATGGGTTGGAAGTCGGCGCGGAAATGGACCGAGGATTTGAGGGCAAGGATTTTCTGTGCGCTGGGCTCGATGCCGATGTGGCGCAGCAGCGCCTGGTCGAGGGCCTGCATCTTGCGGCTGACGATAATGACGCGGACGCCGCCGATGCGGAGAAGGGCGGTGGGGCCGAGATCGGCGGGGTTGCCGGCGCCCATGGGGCCGGTGCAGGTGAAGCGCCCATCGGTGAGGGATTCGATGGTGCCGGTGACGGGGAGCGGGGTGTTGTCGCTCTTGCCGCCGAGGCTGAGGGTGATGGTGGCGCCAGTGCCGGCGGCGTGGCAGGCGGCGGCGTTCTCGGCATCGTTGATGAGCGCGAGGACGGCGCCTTGCGCGTTCTGCGCGATGAGTTCGCCGAGCAGTCCGGTGGTGTCGCCATGGCCGCCGCCGCCGGGGTTGTCCTGGGTGTCGGCGAGGATGACGGGTTTTTTTGCGGTGGCGGCGATGCGGATGGCTTCGGCGACGGCGTCGCGTGCGGGGATGGCGCCGCGCGCGAACTCGGCTTCGCGAACAGCGATGAAGCGGGCGAGTGCGTCGGAGGCGTCGGCGGCTTGGGCGGGGGTGTCGGCATAGGCGGCGATGGCCATGCCGCAGCCGGGGAAATTCGCATAGGGGAAGCCGAAGCAGAAGCCGAGTTCGACGATGCCCGGTGCGGCGGCCAAGCGCGCGCGTTCGGCCATGACGTCGGCCATGGGTGCGACGAGGGTGCATTGGCCGGGCAGCGGGGTCCAGAAATCAAGGTTGCGGAAGTGTTTTGCGGGGCGGGTGCCGGTGCGGATCATGTCGAGCAGGATGCGCGTCGCCTGTGCGCCGGCCTGCTTCTGATCGACATGCGGGTAGGTGCGGTACGGCACTAGCACATCGGAGAGTGCGACCATCGCGGCGGTCTTGTTGGCGTGCGGGTCGAGGCTGCACGCGATGGGGATATCGGGGCCGAGGATGGCGCGGAAGCGGCGCAGCACTTCGGCCTCGGCATCGGGGAAATCGACTGCGACCATGGCGCCGTGCAGTTCGAGGAAGACGCCGTCGATGGGGCCGGCGTCGAGCGCGTCGGAGAGGGCGGCGGTCATGATGCCGGCAATGCGTTCGAAGGCTTCGGGCGTGACCGGGCCGGCGGGGTTCGCGAAGCTCCAGGCGAGCGGGGCGATGGTGGCACCCGCGGCTTCGAGTGTCGCGATGGCGCCCGCGATGGGCACGCTGGTGGTGCGCACCGTACCCACCAGCGTGGCGGCGCGTTGCAGCGGCGGGAAGCCACCGGGCTTGCAAAACTGCGCCCAGCAGGTGGGCATGGGCGCGAAGGAATGGCTTTCGTGCTGGAAGCCGGCGATGGCGATTCTCATGCGATCGGGACCAGTCCGGCGGTTTCCAGCACCGCATCGGCCAGCACCATCAGCCCGGCTTCGGA
>JBKJNV010000476.1:0-7187 GCA_046593435.1 Roseomonas sp. | reverse complement strand
GTGGGGGGCTTCACCGTCACACAGATCCATGACGGCCACGCGCGGCGCAACGTCGAGGGGCTGGTCCTGAACGCCGGCGCCGAGGAGGTGCGCGCGGTGCTCGCCGAGAGCATGTTGCCCACCGACCACTACCTCGGCCCCTACACCGTCACCTTCCTCCAGACCGCGGACAAGCTGGTGATGTTCGACACCGGCACCGGCGCGCAGATGGCGCCGACCGCGGGGCGGCTTGCGGCAAACATGCGCGCGGCCGGCATCGACCCCGCCGCGATCGACATGGTGGTCATCAGCCATTGCCATCAGGACCACATCCACGGCTTGGCCACGGCGGATGGCCGCGCGGTGTTCGAGAAGGCGGAAGTGCTGCTTCCCGAGGCGGAATGGGCCTGGTGGAGCGATGCCACCAACGAGGGCCGCAGCCCAGCGGGCCAGCGCGGGAACTTCGCGAATTTCGCGCGCCGCTTTGCCCCTTATGCCGGTCGCGTGCGCCGCTATGGCAATGGTGCGGAATTGCTGCCGGGCGTCCGCGCGATGGCGGCTTATGGCCACAGCCCCGGGCACACGATTTTCCAGATATCCGATGGAGGGGCGGCCTTCATGCTGCTGGCCGACATCACACATCGCCCGGAGCTGTTCGCGCGCCGTCCCGACTACACCTCGCTATTCGATTTCGACGGCGCCGCGGCGGTGGCGACGCGCCGGCGCGTGCTGGACATGGTGGCGACGGACCGGGTGCTGGTGGCGGGCTACCATTTTCCGTTTCCGGCCACTGGCCATATCGGACGGGACGGCAGCGGTTTCCGCTTTCACCCCTCCGATTGGACGGCGCTGCGCGCCGCCTGACCGGTGCGCACGGCGCACTCACCCAGGACGTAGACCGGGGCATGTTGCCATGCCCCGGCCGGACGCCCTTGTCAGAGGCCCGCTGACCAGTCGCCGGGGATGAAGCGGTAGCCATTGCCTTCCTTCGCCACGTAGCCCTGCGCGGGGAAGGGAAAGTGATAGCCCGAGACACGGATGCGATCGGCCGCGGCACGGTCGAAGACGCGGCGGCGCGTTGCCTCGGCAACGGCCGCGTCAGTATCGAACACAATGTGAAAATCCGGACGGCGAGCGTTCAGTTCCGGCCGGTTCGTGAGGTCACCCAGAACCATCATCTGGTCACCCCCATCGGCGATGTGGAACACGGTGTGGCCCGGGGTGTGCCCATAGGCGGCATGGGCCCGGATGCCAGGCAGGATCGTGGCACCATCGGCGAAGCGCTGCACATCGGCCCTCCAGGGTGCGAAACGGCGCGGCGCGTTGGCGAAATTGCCGCGCTTGTTTTCTGGCGTGCGGCCGGTATTGCCTTCGTCCATCCACCAAGCCCACTCGGGTTCCGGCACCATCAGCGTGGCGTTGGGGAAGGCGCGCGCCCCGGCGGCATCGATCAGGCCGTTGATATGGTCACCGTCGAAATGGCTGATCGCCACATGCGTCACGCGCGCCGGATCATAGCCTGCCGCCCGCAGATGGGTTGTGAACAGCCCAACGGTGGCACCGGCCGGCTGTGCACCATTGCCGGTGTCGAACACGATGAGATTGGCGCCAGCCTCCACGATGGTCTGTGTAAAGGGGATGCGCAGTGCATCGGTCGGCAGGAAGCTTTCCGCCAGGACCCGCTGCACCTCCTCGATCGGCGCATTGCGCACGAAGTTGGTCAGCGGCACGGAGCGGGAGCCGTCATGGACCATCGTCACCGTGAAGCTGCCCAGCTTGAACTTGTAGAAGCCAGGCGAGCCGGGCATCGCCGGGGCGGTGGGCGCTGTCTGGGCACTGGCGCCCTGGCCCAGGATGGGCGTCGCAGCCGCGGCGACAAGGCCGGCGGCGAAAGCGGTACGGCGATTGATTGGCATGACGTTCCCTTGATGCGATGACACTGATACAGTGACGTACGTCGATTTGTTTTCAAGCCCGTAGTGCAGCCAGGGACGGAATTTCACCCGTCCGACCCAAAAGCTGGCGTGGTTGCGGCGGGTGTCCCGCAGAACCGTTAGGTAAGGATGCACCGCGCTTGCCCAAGGATGACCAGCCCCCGCCGGCCGCCGCGCGCAAAGGCGGACTCGCCCGCTTCCTCGGCCTCGATGGCGGTGGCGGCGGCAATGCCTTCGGCGACCTCGGCGCCATGCATGAGGACCTGTTCCGCATCCGCGGCGACCTCGCGCAGATCCGCGCGGACCTCGATCACGTGCGGTCCGCCGTGGGCCGGCGCGACGTCACCGCTCTCGATGAGCTGATCCAGACCGGCAATCGCCGCGACATCGAGGCCACGATCCGCGACCGCAGCCAGACCGTGCCGCTGCCCGATGGCAGCGTGCTGTGCCGCATCCTCGGGCGCTACAAGTTCCATGTCGATGCCGCGGATACCGGCATGGCGCCGCACCTGCTGCTGGATGGCTACTGGCAGTACTGGGTGACGGAATTCATCGCACGCAACCTCGCCCGTGGTGAGCAGGTGGTCGAGGTCGGCGCCCAGTACGGGTATTTCTCCGTGGTCATGGCGGACCTCATTGGCCCGGGCGGCCGGCTGCTGGCGCTGGAGCCGAACCCCTGGCTGCATTGGCTGTGTGGGCGCAACCTTGCCATCAACGGCAGCTCGCCGCCGGCGACCTTGCAGCGCGTCGCCGCCGGCTTCCGCGCCGAGGCCGCAACCAGGCTGCGCGCCCGCATCACCGGCCCCTTCCATGGTCCCTTCGCCACCTGGTTCGAGTATGGCGAGGGCGGTGCCAGCGTGCAGGCGCCGTCAATGGCGCTCGACGACCTGGAACAGGGACCGGTCGACCTTCTCAAGATCAACACGGGCACCAATGCGGAGCTGATCTGGCTCGGCGCCCAGGCGCTGCTGGACCGCAGCCCGAATGTGCGCGTGCTGCTGCACTTCCAGGCCGATGCCTGCCATGACCCGCAGGGCTTCGTCGCCGCCATGGCCGCACGCTTCCCGCTGCGCATCGTGGACACCGACAGCCGCGCAAGGCCCGTCACCGAGGAGATGCTGCTGAGCGAGCTGCGCGACTGCACCATCTTCCTCGCGCAGGGCGAGGCGCGCTGACCCGGCCGAGCAGGCTGCCCGCCTACAATGTGAAGACGGCCACGGCCTCGATCTGCGCCGACCACAGGAACTGGTCGATCAGTGTCGCGGAGACCAGCTTGTAGCCGGCTTCCGCCAGCACCGCCGCGTCCCGCCCAAGTGCGACCGCATTGCACGAGACGTAGATGATCCGCGGCACCTTGGCGCGGGCGAGGTGCGGCATCTGGTCCGGGGCCCCGGCGAAAGGCGGGTCCAGCACCACCGCGGCCAGCCCCGCAAGGTCGGCGGCCAGCAGCGGCTGCCGCGCGAGGTCCCGGCGGGTCGCCTTCACGCGCGCCCCCAACGCGCGCACGCCAGCATCCATGGCCGCCACGGCATTGGCCTCACCCTCATAGGCGGTGACGATGCCCCGCGCGGAGAGCGGCAGCGACAGCGTGCCCATGCCCGCGAACAGATCCGCGATGCGCGCCTTGGCCGGCATTTTTTCAGGTAGGCCCGCAAGCACGGCAGCGATGATCGCGGCCTCGCCTTCCGGGCTCGCCTGGAGGAAGGCGCCCGGTGGCGGTGCCACGGACAGGCCGCCAACCCGCGTTCGGACCGGCGCGCGCTGGGCGGCAGTCTCGGGCGTGCCCTCCTTCAGCGCCCAGGCGATGCGCGGCAGCCCGTGCGCTTCGGCGAAGGCGGCCAGGGCGGCGCGGCCCTGCGCTTCCAGCGGGCCATCGGTGCGCAGCAGCAGATCGGGGCCGGTGTCGAGCAGGTTCAGCACAGCCGAGCCTTCCCGCCGGAGTGCCGGCAGCCGGCGCAGGGTTTCGCCCAGCGGCTCAAGCAGCGCGACCAGTGCGGGGTCCAGCACGGTGCAGGTGTCGATATCGACCAGGCTGCCCTCCACACGCTTGTGGAAGCCCAGCCGCAGCGTGGGGCCCTCGCGCCGGATGGCGAGGTCGGCGCGGCGCCGGCGCGCGGGGGGCGTGACCACAGCGGGCAGCAGCGCGGGGTTCGTGAAGCCGGCGCGGACCAGCGCATCGGCCAGGCGCGCCTGCTTCCACGCGATGGTCGGCGCTTCCGCCCAGTGCTGCGTCGCGCATCCGCCGCAACCCTGCTCGAAATGCGGGCAGGGGGGGGTGACCCGGTCCGGGCTCGGCGCGAACACCGTATCGAGCTCGGCCCGGTCGCGGCTCACCGACGTCGCGGCGATGCGTTCGCCGGGCAGGGTGCGCGCGACATAGAGCGGACCCTCCGCGATGCCATCGCCGGAGGCGCCCATGCGCAGGATTGTGGTTTCCATGGATCAAATGCGGCGAGAGGACCGTTGCCTCCGCGCCCCTTTCCTTGTTCAGCCGGTAGGCGGGGGAAGCGGCACGCGGCCCCGGACCGCGTTGGCCCACGCGGTGCAGTGGACCTGTCCACTGGCGTCGATCTTGAGCCGGGCGCGGGTGCCGCTGCGGATGCTTTCCAACACCTCAGGCGACTGCGCCTGCAGCGACGCCATGATGGCGCCCGACGCCGCGGTGTAGTTCCAGAAGGTATCGAAATCCGGGTAGCTGCGCTGCGACGGGATGACGGTCGTCTCGACCTTTTCCAGGCCGGCACCGTGCCACAGCGCTTCCAGGGCGGGCAGGCGGGAGACCTCGACGCTGGGCGGGAGGGCCGGCGTCAGCCCGGCCTCGCGCATCGCATCCTGGATCGGGGCGTAGGGGAAGCCGCCGCCCAATATGTCCCACGCATAGGCTGAGATCAGCCCGCCGGGCCGCGTCACGCGGACCATCTCGGCCAGGCCCTTCGCGGGATCGGGGACGAAGAAAATCACCAACGCCATCACCGCCGCGTCGAAGCGATCCGCATCGAAGGGCAGCGCCATCGCGTCGCCGATGCCGAAATGCGCCTTCGCGGTGCCGGCGCGGGTCCGGGCGAAGGCGATCTGCCCTTCGGAGGGATCGATGGCCTGCACCTCGACGGGCGCGGTTCGTTCGATCAGAACCTCGGTAAAGGCGCCATTGCCGCAGCCGACATCCACCCAGGACAAACCATGCGCGGGCGCGAGCCAGTCGAGGAAGCGCAGGCCCGCGTCGCGGCTCCAGACACCCATCGCACGCTCATAAGCCGCACCGTCATCGAAGCGTATGGGTGACTGGGCCATCGCCTCAGCCGAAGGCGTTCAGGCCGGTCTGGGCACGGCCGAGGATCAGCGCGTGCACGTCGTGCGTGCCCTCGTAAGTGTTGACCGTCTCGAGGTTCATCATGTGGCGGATCACATGGTACTCGTCGACGATGCCGTTGCCGCCATGCATGTCGCGCGCGACGCGGGCAATGTCGAGCGACTTGCCGCAATTATTGCGCTTCACCAGGCTGATCATCTCCGGTGCCACGCGGTGCTCGTCGAACAGCCGGCCCACGCGAAGCACCGCCTGCAGGCCGAGCGTGATCTCGGTCTGCATGTCCGCGAGCTTCTTCTGGACCAGCTGCGTGGCCGCGAGCGGCTTGCCGAACATGATGCGGTTGAGCGTGTAGTCGCGCGCCGCGTGCCAGCAGAATTCGGCGGCACCGAGCGCGCCCCATGCGATGCCGTAGCGGGCGCGGTTGAGGCAGGAGAAGGGGCCGGCCAGCGACTTCACGCCGGGCAGCCGGTTTTCCTCGGGGACGAAGACCTCGTCCATCATGATCATCCCCGTGATGGAGGCGCGGAGCGAGAATTTGCCTTCGATCTTGGGGAAGGTAAGGCCCTTCATGCCGCGCTCGAGGATGAAGCCGCGCAGGATGCCGTCATCATCCTTGGCCCAAACGATGGCCAAATCGGCGATCGGTGAGTTGGTGATCCAGGTCTTTGAGCCGGATACCAGGTAGCCGCCATCGACCTTCTTCGCGCGCGCGCGCATCGAGGAGGGGTCAGATCCGGCATCGGGTTCGGTCAGGCCGAAGCAGCCGACCCATTCGCCCGTGCGCAGCTTGGGCAAGAACTTGTCGCGCTGCGCGTCGGAGCCGAAGGCGTGGATCGGGAACATCACCAGCGAGGACTGCACGGAGAACGCGCTGCGATAGCCGGAATCGACCCGCTCCACCTCCCGCGCCATCAGCCCGTAGCAGACGTAATTCACGCCGGCGCAGCCATAGCCATCCAACGTGGCGCCGAGGAAGCCGAGTTCGCCGAATTCATTCATGATCTCGCGGTCGAATGTCTCATGCCGGTTGGCCATCAACACGCGCGGCATCAGCTTTTCCTGGCAGAACGCATGCGCTATGTCGCGAATGGCGCGCTCGTCTTCCGTCAGTTGCCCGTCCAGGCGCAGCGCGTCGTCCCACTGGAATGGCGTAAACACATTTTTCGATTTGCTCTCGGTGGCCACACTGCTCATGCGTCGCTCTCCTCCACATCTGGCCCCATCACCGGCCCCCCTGACACGCGATCCGGTCGCGCGGAGACCATCATGAAGGCTGGAACATCCTCCCCGAATCCCGTCACCGACGGGCCGAGATCCTCGTCGCGCCGGCGGTAATCACGCCGGAACTCATCGCGGCGGGGTTCGTCACGGCGGGGGGGCGAACGGTCACCGCCTGCCCGCTCCAGCTGCGGTTGCGGCCGCGGGGCGGCAGGCTGCTCCGTCGCCGGCGCTGCCGCAGCCCGGTTACGCGGCGGCCGAGACCGCCCTTCTGACTTCGCCGGCCGAGCCGTGACTTCCGGCTGCATCGGTGCGATCACATCCGGCTGCGCGTCCTCCGGCATCGTCGTTTCCTGCAGCGCGCCATCCTTCAGCACGCTGTCCTTACGCGGTGCCCGCGTGCGCGGGGCTGGCTTTGGCGTCTCCGCCTTACCTTTCGCCGGCGCCGCACGACCGCGCCCACGGCCGCGCCCACGCTTGCCGTCATCGGGGGACCAATCCACCGGGTCCAACCCTTCGACAATCATCGGCGGGATTGGATTTCCCGTTAACTTTTCAATCGCCGCCACCGCCAGCCGATCGTCCGGGCTGGCCAAGGTGAAGGCATGGCCTTCCAACCCGGCGCGGCCGGTACGGCCGATACGATGCACATAATCTTCCGCATGGATCGGCACGTCGAAGTTAAACACGTGCGACAGCCCACCAATATCCAACCCGCGCGCCGCGACATCGCTGCACACCAGCAA
>JBKJNV010000444.1:0-4148 GCA_046593435.1 Roseomonas sp. | reverse complement strand
CGCCGCCTCCGCCGGCTTGCCTTCCGCCGGACGACCGGCGTTCGCCCATTCGGGCTTGCGGCCCGCAGTGCGGGCCGAAGAATGCCCTCGAACGGCGGGCGCCGCATCCGCCGGCTTGCTTTCCGCCGGACGACCGGCGTTCGCCCATTCGGGCTCGCGGCCCGCAGTGCGGGCCGGGCGATCTGGTGTCGCATGACCCTGCTTGAAGCCGACGCCATCTCTCGCCGCCTGCCCGAAGGCCCCGTGCTGCTCAGCGATGCCACGCTCGCCATCGCCGGCGGCGAGTTCGTCGCCATCACCGGGCCCTCCGGCTCGGGCAAATCCTCGCTGCTCTACCTTCTCGGCCTGCTCGACCGGCCGAGCAGCGGGCGCGTGCTGCTGCAGGGCCAGGACACCACCGGGCTTTCGGGCGATGCGCTGGCCGCACTCCGCCTCGCCCGCTTCGGCTTCGTCTTCCAGTTCCATTTCCTGCTGCCGGAGTTCACCGCGCTCGACAATGTCGCCATCCCCATCCGCCGCCTCGCCCAATGCGGGCGCGCGGAGGCGCGGGACAAGGCGCAGGGCATCCTCGCGGGGCTGGGGCTCGGCGGCGACAGCGGCAAGACCCCGGACCAGCTCTCAGGCGGCATGCGCCAGCGCGTCGCCATTGCCCGCGCCCTGGCCAATGACCCAGCCCTGCTGCTGGCCGATGAGCCGACCGGCAACCTCGACACCAAGAACGCGGCGGCCGTGTTCGACATCTTCGCCTCGCTCGCGCGCGAGGCCGGCCGCGCCGTGGTGGTGGTGACGCACGACGCCGAACTGGCCAAGCGCGCGACGCGCCGGGTCCACCTGGTCGATGGCCGCATCGTCAGCGACGAGGCGCAGAGCTGAACCCTCAGTCCAGCCGCGCGCCCGACGCCCGGATCACGGTGCCCCAGCGCGCCAGCTCAGCCCCCAAAAACGCCGCCAACTCCGCAGGCGTCCCGCCGATGGCCTCCACCCCGATATCCGCCAGGCGCTGACGCACCGCGGGCGCGCGCAGCCCGGCCGCGATCTCGCCACTCGCGCGCGCGACGATCGCGGGATCGACGCCGGCCGGGAACAGTGCGGCCTGCCACACCGTCACGTCGAAGCCCGCCAGCCCCTGCTCGGCGATGGTCCCCACTTCGGGCAGGCTCGGCGCACGGCGCGCCCCGCTGACCGCCAGCGCCCGCAACTGCCCCGCCGCGATCCCGGGGCCGGAGGACAGCACATTGTCGAGTGCGACCGCGATCCGCCCGGCGATCAAATCCACCAGAACCGGCGGGCTGCCGCGATAGGGCACGTGGAGCATGTCGATCCCCGTCGCGGTCTTGATCATCTCCATCGCCAGATGCCCCGCCGTGCCATTGCCCGCCGAGCCATAGGACAGCGCCCCCGGCCGCGCGCGCGCCATCGCCACCAGGTCGGCAAAACCACGCAGCGGCAGCGTCGGGTCCGCCACCAGCACATAGGGCGCCGAGGTCAGCAGCGAGATGGGCGCGAAATCGCGCACGGGGTCGAAGGGAAGGCGCGCGAACAGATGCGGGTTGGTCGCGTGGTTCGGCCCGATCACCAGCATGGTGTAGCCATCCGGTGCCGCACGCGCGACCGCCTCGGTGCCGATATTGCCCGCACCGCCGGGCCGGTTCTCCACCACGAAAGGCCGCCCCAGCCGGTCGCTCAGCGCCTGCGCCATTATGCGCCCGACCGCATCGGCGCCACCCCCGGCCAGGAAAGGCACCACCACGCGCACCGGCCGCGCCGGCCATGGCTCCTGCGCGGCCAGCGGGCCGGTCAGCAGCAGCCCCATCGCCCCAGCCAGTATCCACCGCATCATCGCGCCTGCTCCCTGTCCCGCCGGTTTCAGCCTCGCAAGCCCGGTGCCGCGCCCGGCTACCGCTTCACGAAATCAAGCATGCAGGCACGTGTCTCCAGCCGCCGGCCCTGGCCCGAACGTGGTACGAACCGCGCCTCGACCGTGTAGCGGTAGGGCGTCATGGTCGGCACAAGCCCGGCATTGTTCGCGACCGCACCGGTCAGGCCTTGCGCCGCCAGCGTCGCCTGCCCATTCGCCCGGATCGGCCCGCGCAGCAGCAGCCATTCCGCCGATCCCTCGCGCCTGTTTCTCGCCACGGAGGTTGCTCTCGCGCACCTCGGCCGGGAAGCGATAGACGTAGCCGAGCGCGCCATCTGGCGCCGCGGGGCAGGTCAGCGTCACCGCCCAGCTGCCGCCGAAGGGATGCGCCGTGGTCGCGGCGTCCGGCGCCGCGCAGCCCGCCCAGCAGCACAACAATGCGTCGCATGCGATCCCCCACCCGGCGCCGATTGCGCAAGCAAATCACGCATGGCGCGCAAGGGCCATGGCCGCGTTTGGCGGCGCCCAGGCCAGTCGGTCGGGATCAGATCTCGACGCGCGCCTCGCGCACCAGCCGGCCCATCGCCTCGCGCTGCTCGCGCACATAGGTCGCGAAGGCGGCGGGCGACGTCCCCAGCGGCATGGCGCCCAGCGCCTCCAGCCGCGCCTGGACGGTGGCATCGGCCAGGGCGAATTGCACCGCTTCATGGAAGGCCGCGACCAGCGCCGGGCTCATGCCCGCCGGGCCGTAGAAGCCGTTCCATTCATTGAGTTCATAGCCCGGAAAACCCTGCTCCGCGATGGTGGGCACATCGGGCAGCGGCGCGATGCGCGCCGCCGTGGTCACGCCCAGCGCCCGCACGCGCCCGTCGCGCACCAGTTGCAGGCCGGAGGAGACGGTGGCGAAGGCCATCGCCGTGGTCCCCGCGATCAGGTCCGGCAGCGCCGCCGTCCCGCCGCGGTAGGGCACATGCACCATCTCCGCCTGCGCGCGGCCCAGCAGCAGGGCGGAGGCCAAATGCGCCGCCGTCGCATTGCCCGAGGAGCCGTAGGACAGCGCCCCCGGCCTTGCCTTCACCAGCGCGATGAACTCCCCCAGCGTGCGCGCGGGCGAGTTGTTCGGCACGATCAGGATCTGCGGCAGCACCACCACCTGGCTGATCGGGGTGAAGGCGGTCGCGTAGTCGAAGGGCAGGTTGCGGATCAGATGCGGGTTCACGGTGTGCGCCAGCGCATCGACCATCACCGTGTGCCCGTCCGGCGCGCTGCGCGCGACCTCGGCCGCGCCCAGGCTGCCGCCCGCGCCGGCGCGGTTCTCCACGATCAGCGGCTGCCCGAGTTTTTGGCCCATCGGCCCCGCAAGCAGCCGCGCGGTGGTGTCAATGCCGCCACCCGGCGCATAGGGCGCGATGAAGCGGATAGGCCGCGACAGGCCCTGAGCCAGGGCAGGTGCTGCCAGAAAACTGCCCAGCAGCACGCGACGCAACATGGCCATGGACGCTATCCCCCCGGAATACATGCCGGGGGAATTCTAGCCGGTTCCGCCCCTCGCGCGAAGCGCGGGCCTCAGCGCCCGCTGAGGATCCGGTCGAACAACTGCTTCACGCTCGGGATGAACCTGTTCGAATAGAAAGGGTCCTGCCCGAAGCGATAGGCATTGTGCCCGGCGAACATCAGGTTGTTGTCGATCGGTCCGCCATGGGCGATGTCCTGCAGCGTCTTCTGGATGCAGAAGCTGCGCGGGTCCGCCTTCTTGCCGTTGGTGTAGTCCGGCTCATGCTGGGACCAGTTGGAGAAACGGCACTGGCTGAGGCAGCCCATGCAATCCACCTGGTCCTTGAGGATCTCGGCCGCCTTGTCGGGGGCCACGAAAATCAGCGTGTTGTCGGGCGTGCGCAGCGCCTCGGTGAAGCCCTCGGCTTCCCAGCGGCGGACGCGGGCGAAGTCATGCGGCACCAGCCAGACCGGGCGCTTGCGCGGGCCGACGCCGTATTCCACGGCATGCTCGCCGACCGGCTCCGAGGTGTAGGCCACCTGGTGCTCGCTGCGGGCCTCAAGCTCGGCCAGGTAATCGTTCTTGACCGCCGATGAATAGAAGCCGGTGGGCGAGAAGTTCTGCAGCATCACGTCGCCGGGCTTGAGGTCCAGCAGCCGCTGCTTCCACCCGTCGGGGATGGGGCTTTCCTGGGTCAGCAGCGGGCGCGTGCCGAACTGGAACGCGATGGGGCCAAGCTCGGGGTTGTCGATCCAGTCGGACCATTCCTCGAGCCACCAGACGCCGCCGGCCATG
>JBKJNV010000125.1:0-7882 GCA_046593435.1 Roseomonas sp. | reverse complement strand
GCTGGCGTTCCAAAGCGACGACGCATCGGCCCGCGTGGCGGCCGAGGGCATGGCGACGGCGATGGCCGCAGCACTCCAAGGGGTCGGGTGAGATGGGGTTCAATTGCGGGATCGTCGGGCTGCCCAATGTCGGCAAATCGACGCTGTTCAATGCGTTGACGCAGACGGCCGCGGCGCAGGCAGCCAACTACCCCTTCTGCACGATCGAGCCGAATATCGGCCGCGTCGCGGTGCCGGACCCGCGGCTGGATATGCTGACGCAGATCGGCAAGAGCCAGAAGACGGTGCCAACCAGCCTCGAATTCGTGGACATTGCTGGGCTGGTGCGCGGCGCGTCGAAGGGTGAGGGCCTGGGGAACCAGTTTCTGGCCAATATCCGCGAGGTGGATGCCATCGTGCATGTGCTGCGCTGCTTCGAGGATGGCGACATCACCCATGTGGAGGGCAGCGTGGACCCGATCCGCGATGCCGAGACGGTCGAGACGGAGCTGATGCTCGCCGACCTCGATGGGTTGGAGAAGCGGGCCTACAATTTGTCGAAGCGGGCGAAGGGCGGGGACAAGGAATCGATCGCGCAGATGGCGCTGATCGAGCCAATGCTGGTGGCATTGCAGGCCGGCAAGCCCGCGAGTACGGCGGTGCCCAAGGGCGAGGAAGTGGCCGCGTCGAAGCTGCAACTGATGACGACCAAGCCGGTGCTGTACGTGTGCAATGTCGGCGAGAGCGAGGCCGCGACGGGCAATGCGCATTCGGCGCGGGTGTTTGCGCGCGCCGCGGCCGAGGGTGCGCGGGCGGTGATCGTCAGTGCCGCGATCGAGGCCGAGATCAGCCAGATGGCCGGTGAGGATCGTGCGGCGTTCCTGGCGGATCTGGGGCTTGAGGATAGCGGGCTGGATCGCATCATCCGCGCCGGATATGGGCTGCTGGGCCTGGTCACGTACTTCACCTGCGGGCCGAAGGAGGCGCGCGCCTGGACCATCATCAAGGGCACCAAGGCGCCGGGGGCGGCGGGCGTGATTCATGGCGATTTCGAGCGCGGCTTCATCGCGGCCGAGACGATTTCGTATGAGGATTACGTGGCCTACAAGGGCGAGCAGGGTGCCAAGGAAGTCGGCAAGATGAAGGTCGAGGGCAAGGAATACGTGGTGAAGGATGGCGACGTGATGCTGTTCCGGTTCAACGTGTGATCGGCTTCCGCGTCGGACCTCACTGATCCTTCGGCCCGGCCTCCTTGCGGGCGCCATCGAGCAGGGCGTTGCGTCGCGCCTCCTCCTGCGCATCGCGCGCCTTCTCGGCCCTGGTGCGGCCGTGCTTTTCGCGGTTGGTCGCGGCCTGGGCGGCGGCTTCGCGCTTCGCCTTCGCCTTCTTCACGCGGTTCAGGTTGACGATTTCGGCCATGGGCGGAGGATAGCCGCCGCACAAGGGATGAGGGAACCAGGGACATGATGATCGAGCTCACCGCCGCGGACGGCCACACACTCGGCGCCTATCGCACCGGACCGACCAACGCCACCAAGGCGCTGGTCGTGATCCAGGAGATTTTTGGGGTGAACCGGCACATGCGCCGGGTCTGCGACGCCTTTGCCGCCGAGGGCTACGCCGTCATCGCGCCCGCCCTGTTCGACCGCGTGGAGCGCGGCGTCGAGCTGGGCTATGAGCCGGCCGACGTGAAGCGCGGGCGTGATCTGCGTGGGCCGATCGATGCGCACCTCACGCTACTCGATGTGCTGGCCGCGGCCGGTGCGCTGCCGGCGGGGGTGAAGCGTGGCCTTGTGGGGTACTGCTGGGGCGGCACCGTAGCGTGGCATGGGGCGACACGCTCCTCAGCCTTCGCGGCCGCCTCGGGTTGGTACGGGGGGGGGATCGTGGCGGCGAAGGACGAGGTCGCGCGCTGCCCGGTGCAGCTGCATTTCGGTGAAATGGATGCCTCCATCCCGATGACCGATGTGGCCGCGATCCGCGAGGCGCAGCCGGATGTGGGGGTGTTCGTCTATCCGGGCGCGCAGCATGGGTTTGGGTGCGAGGAGCGCGGCAGCTACTCGCAGGCGGATGCGGAGCGGGCGCAGGAGCGGACGCTGCGGTTTTTTGCGCAGCACTTGGGGTGATACAGGTCGAATCAGGTGAGTGGTAGCGGATGAGGCGCTTGGCTTCGTCCGTCCCATGAGGCGCTGAAGCGGCATCCGCCATGGGCCTGCATGTGCTCAAAATGAGCCGCCTGACCGGTCGTACCTTGCTTGTGTGCGCGGACCTTTCCGCGGCACTCGGGGCATCGTGTCTCTCCAACGCCCCGATTCCGCAGTGCATCGGCAATGTTCATTGCTGACCAGTTGTCACCAGCGCGGACTTCGCATGTGGTACTTTTAGGCATCAAAGTTCCTTCCGAAGACGGACAAGCAACCCTCCAGCCTGACCAGCACCTCGCGGCTGGTCCGATGGTGACAGAACTCCGTGGCGATACCACCCGTCCCGTCTGTGCGAGGATCGTTGCAAGCCTTCGCTAGTTGCCGGTTGCCGCGTCCAGCACCCGCCGCCGCAGCGCGCCGGCCGCGATATGCGCCGCGCGCGTCGTCGCCGGCAGACGATGGCCTGTCGCGACACGCCGCACCCATTCCACCGCCGTCTCCAGGCTGATCCGGTGCCCCGGCGAGATGTGGAGCGGGTTTGCGCGCGGCCGCAGGGTGACGAGCGCGGCCACCGCCTCCCCGCGCAGCATGACCCGGTCATCCATGATGTCGCCAACCAGGCGGGACTTCGCAACGCCGATGGTGGGGATGTCCAGCAGCACGCCCAGATGGCTCGCGATGCCCAGGCGGCGGGGGTGGGCGATGCCTTGCCCGTCCACGAAGAGCAGGTGCGGCTTGTGGGTGAGCCGGTGCCAGGCGGCGAGCAGCGCGGGCGCCTCACGGAAGCCGAGATAGCCGGGGATGTAGGGGAAGCGGGCGAGGCGCGCCTCTGTGGTCGTCTCATCGATCGCGAGGGTGGTCGCGTCCAGCGTCACCAGGGCGGCCCAGACGCGGCGGGTGGGATCGAAGCGGGAGGCGCTGACATCGGCGCCGCCGAGCAGGGTGATGGGGGGCAGACGGTCGAGGGTTTCCACGCGCTCGGCCATCGCGGCCTGCGCCCGTTTGGCGGCGGCAAGGTCCGGGGGCTCAAGCCAGTGCGGCGCTATCTCCATCTCATCCTCACCCTTGGTCTCATACCCCTGTTGCGCGCGGCACAACCAGCCGCCGTGCGCAGCGTGAGGGCGGGCAGTATTCGGCGGATGGCGCCAGGTCGCTGCATCTCACGCCGCCGCACAAACCCCCCTTCCCTTTCGCCGCTGGGATAAGGCAGAACCATCACCGATGATCATGGTTCCGCTACGGCAAACCGCCAATTCATCTGCGGGCGGCGACGGTTTGGTCGTCAGCAGCCGCATTGCCGCCGTCGCCTGGGTCTTCATGCTCATCTGGATGGCGATGCTGGTCGCCTTCACCTGGATCACGGCGCGTGACGGGTCGCACCTGTTCCATCCGCCCTCGCTCCTGAAGGCAGCGCTGGCAGTGGCCTGGCTGGTGGGGCTGCCTGTAGCGGCTTATGCCCTCTCGGTGCCCTGTACACGGCTGCGCGTTGCGGCCGATGGAAGCGCGATGTTTTCCCGCCGCACTCTGTTCGGCCGGGCAGAGGAGCAGTTTCCCGCCGGCAGCATTGCCTCGGTGGCGGTGCGCACCGGCCGGGACAGCGACGGCGATCCGCATTTCCGCACCGTGCTGATAGCTGCCGGCGGCCGGGAAACAATGGTCAAGGAGGGCCCTGCCGAAGCCGAGCAGCAGGCGCTGGCAGTGCTGCTGCGCGCCGCCCTCGGTCTGCCCGGCACCGAGCCCCCTGGCCAGTCACCGGCGCAGACGCCCCTCAGCACAGCAGGTTGAGGCGCCATCGCCGGAGCCGCCGGCCCCGGTAACAAAAACAAAAGAATGGGCGCGACGTATACGTCACGGGGGAGATTCTTTTCCCCGGCCTTTTTCCTCAAAACTCCGCCCGATACCGCAGCACCGCCAGCGGCCCGTTCGCATCCTCTCGCCCGCGCTGGATGAATTGCCAGCCGGCATCGATCGAGAAGCCATAGGCCAGTTCGCGCCCGACCGAGAGATCCCAGTACCGTTCGGTCGGCACCGCGTTGGCGCTGCGCTTGCGTTGGTCCTGCTGCCAGGAAATCGCCGCACGCCAATCGCCCCAGCTCGTGCGGGCGCCGAGTGTTGTGAAGCGGCGGCGTTCGCGGATGGGGGAATCCTCGGCGTTGCCTTCCTCGTCGATGGTCACACTTTCCGAAGGCCGCCCGCCGCTGCCGCGGAAGACGATGTGCTCGGCGAAGAACAGGGTGCGGACATCCGTGTTCCAGCGGGCTTCGTAGCGCAGCGCGGCGGCGTAGCCCCATTCCCGCGCGCTGCCGTCGCGGCCTTGCCCGCGCGTCATCGCCGCCAGATGGTAGGACAGGCCGGGTGCGAAGCCGAAATTATCGCCATCGAGTGCGACGGCGAAATTGTTCAGCCGCCCGGTATTGCCGGGCCCGCCCTGGGCCGCGGTGTTGCGGGAGAAGCGCTCGAAGCCTTCGAGGCAGCAGCGGCGGCGGGTGAAGGCTGTCTCCGAGAGGAAGCTACGGTCCAGGGTGAAGGTGGCGGCGGTGATGTCGTGGTCACCGAAGGTCGGGTCCTGGAGAAAGGTCCAGCGTGCCCCGAAGCCGAGCGATTCCGTGACCAGGTAGGCCTCGTGCGCGCGGATATTGGCGAGAATGCCGGGGAAGTCGTGGTGCCCCCGTCCGAAGGGCGCGGTGAACTTGCCGGCGAAGAGCGACAGCGTGGGGATGGGTCGCCAGTCGAGCACCAGGTTTTCCAGCGCCGCGGCCTGGCGGCGGAGCAGGATCCAGCCGTCATTGGGCTCCTGCTCGCCGGCCGGTTCGATGTGGATGAGGCTCTGGATCGATAGCGTGGGCGACAGGTGCAGGCCGGTCGCGATTTCGCCGAAGAAGAAGCTGCTTTGGCCACGCTCGCGCGCACTGGGCGCACGGGTGAGCGAGGTTGTGTAGAAGCCGAGGTCGATCTCGCCCGCGATCTGGGGATAGGCGCGCTCCTGCGCGGCCAGCGGCGTTGCGGCGAGCAGGGCTGTGAGGAGAAGGACGGTGCGCATCACGCGTCACCCCGCATCGCGGGAACCATGAGCCCCAGATTGTGCCGCACCATCGCCTCGAAGGTCGGGGCCGGGCCGGTGGGGACGGAGAGCGCATCGGCGTAGAGGCGGCCGCGCACGCGCATCCCGGCCTCACGCGCGAGGCGCTCGATAATGGCGGGGTTGGACGCATTCTCGAGGAAGATTGCGGAGATGGATTCCGCCCGCGCCTGGCGGATCAGCCCGCCGAGTGCGGCGGCGGATGGCTCGCCATGGCTGGACAGGCCCTGCGGGGCCAGCATGGTCACGCCATAGGCGGCGCCGAAATAGCCGAAGGCGTCGTGGTTGGTGATGACCTTGCGGCGGGTTTCGGGGACCGTGCCGATTTGGGTCCGGACCCAGGCGTCGAGCGCCTCGATGCGTGCGGCATAGGCTTGCGTGTTCGTGCGGTAGGTGGTCGCACCGGGGGCATCGGCCGCGCTCAGGGCGGATTCGATGTTGCGCAGGTAGACGAGCACCAGGCGGAGGTCCTGCCAGGCATGTGGGTCCGGCACCTGGCGCGGGCCGACATGGTGCTGCTGCCGGCGGGCGGCGCCGCCATGGTCATGGGCGTGGCCGTCCATCAGGCGGGGGGTGATGCCCTCGGTCAGCGTCACCACTCGGCCGCGGGGGGCGGCGGCCCCCAGCAGCCGGTCCAGCCAGGGCTCGAACCCCAGGCCGTTGCGCAGTACCAGGGCGGCATTGCGCAGCGACGTGGCGTCCGAGGGGCGGGCCTGGAAGCCGTGGCTGTCCACATCGGGGCCGACAATGGTTGTGACTGCGACACGCGCGCCGCCGATCTGCCGGACCATGTCGGCCAGGATGGAGAAGGAGACGGTGACCGCCAGCGGGGCCTGGGCGCGCGCCAAGGCGGGGGCGGCGAGGAGGGGAAGGGCGAGGAGGGCGCGGCGCTGCATCCAGGGTCTCGATCTAGAATGTTATAATATAACTATGAAGGGTGCGCGGCTTCTGTCAAGCCGGGCTTGCCCATGCCGCGACCCGGTGCAAGCGTCTGCGACCCAGGAAACCGCCAGGAACACTCGCCCGCATGAACGTCTCGCATGACCGCGTCCGCGCCCAGATCCATGGCATCCTGCTGTCCTGGGGCATGGCGCCCGACCTTGCCGCCACCACCACCGAGGCGATGGTCGAGACCGACCTGCTCGGCGTCGACAGCCACGGGATTTCGATGCTGATGACCTATGAGAAGCGGCTGCATGAAGGGGTGCTGAACCTCACCATCCAGCCGCGCATCGAACGCCGCACCGCCTGCACCGCCATGGTCGATGGTGGCTCCGGCCTCGGCCATCCCGTCTCCTGCTTCGCGATGAACCTCGCCGTGGACATGGCGCTGGCGGAAGGCGTGGGCGTTGTCGGCGTGCATCGGTCCAACCATTTCGGCGCGGCGGGGGTCTATGCGCGCATCGCCGCACGCAGGGGCGCGATCGGCCTGGTGACCTCGGCCACACGCGGCGTAGCGATGGTGCCCACGCGCGGGTCCGCCCCCGTGCTCGGCACCAACCCGCTCGCCTTCGCAGCACCCACGAAGCGCAACCTGCCCTTCGTGCTGGACATGGCGACCACCACCACCGCCGCGGGCAAGATCAAGGTCTACGACCTCAACGAAAAACCCCTGCCCCCCGGCTGGGTGCTGGATGGCCAAGGCCAGCCCGTGACGGATAGCCGCCGCGGCGCGGCCATCGTCTTCGACGAGCCCGAAGGCGGGCTGTCGCCGCTCGGCGGATCACCCATCATGGGCAGCCACAAGGGCTATGGGCTGGCGATGATGGTGCACATCCTGGGCGGGACGCTGGTCGGCTCATCCTTCTCGCCCATCCGCAACCGCACCAGGACCGGCAATGAACCCGACGATATCGGGCACTTCTTCATGGCCCTGAACCCCGCCACCTTCCGCGCGCCCGGCGAATTCGAAGACGACCTCGACGCCGTCATCGACGAGCTGCATGCCACCCCGGCCGCGGACCCCACCAAGCCCGTTTTGGTCGCCGGCGAACCCGACGAGGCGGAACGCCTGCACCGCCTCGCCCATGGCATCCCCGTCCCACCCGCACTCGACGCCCAGATCCGCGCCATCTGCGAACGCAGCGGCGCCAGGTACGTGCTTAGCTGATGGGGGAGAGCAGGTAGGAGGCAGGCCATGGGCCAGTCGATCCTGGGCCTCTCCGTGTTGGTTCTGCGCCTGGCAAGGCTGGGCCAGCCGAAGCGCTGGGTAGGGCAAGAGGCGCATCAAGGGAGTTCGCGTGGCGATGGTGCGCCATGCGCTCCCTCCCCCGCCCGACCGACGGGAACGCCTCCATGGTCGGCAGGCTGGATCACGTCGTTCCTCGCGTCGCCACGGGGTTGGCCGCGGCCTCAAGGCGGCGCAAGACGTGCGGTGATATCTGAAGCAGAAGCAGGGGCGCGACGAGGTGCGCGGCCCGCACCCCTGGCCGGCAGCCTTGCGTATCCGCGCTTTCCCGTCGAACGTAGAAGTTATTCTCCACCGGTTTGTGGATCCAGGAGACCCGTGCATGACCCCGACGCGCCGAGCACTTCTCGCCATGCCTGCCCTGCTGCCTTTTGCCGTCAGCGCGCAGGCACCCTGGCAGCCGAGCCGCCAGCTACGGCTCATCGTGCCGTTCTCGCCGGGCGGCAGCACGGATGTGGGCGGGCGCATCATCGCCGAGCACCTGAGCGAGAC
>JBKJNV010000550.1:0-8326 GCA_046593435.1 Roseomonas sp. | reverse complement strand
CTGGAGCGGATCGAGCGTGCGAATGCGGCACTCGGCGCGTTTGTCCATGTGGATGCGGCCGGCGCAGCGGTGGCCGCCGCCGAGGCCGGCGCGCGCCAGGCGGCCGGCGCGCGTCTTGGCCCGCTCGATGGCGTGCCCGTCGCGGTGAAGGACAATCTGTGGGTCGCGGGCATGCCGGCGCATTGGGGCAGCCGGATGTGGGCGGATTTCACACCCCCTTGCGACGACATTCCCGTGGAGCGTCTGCGCGCCGCGGGCGCGGTGATCCTGGGCAAGACGAACACGCCGGAATTCGCCCTGTCCGGCCGAACGGACAGCCCGCTGCACGGCCCCGCACGCAACCCCTGGGACGTGTCCCTCACACCTGGCGGGTCCAGCGGCGGCTCGGTTGCCGCGGTCGCGGCCGGGATGGTTCCGGTCGCACTGACCACGGATGCCGGTGGCTCCACACGTCTTCCCGCCAGCTACACCGGGCTGTACGGGCTGCGCCCCTCCAACGGGCGGATCGCGCGCCGCTACGGCTTCCCGCCGATGGGGATCGATTTCCAGGCGGTGGGCGCCGTCGCCCGCAGCCTTGAGGATCTGGAGCTGGCCTATCGCCTGCTCGCGGGGCCGGATCCGCGCGATCCCTTCTCCTCGCGCCTGCCCGCCCCCTCAGCCGCGCGGCGGCCGCGCATCGGCTGGTTCGCGCGCCTGGCGGGCGAGCTTGTGCATCCGGAAGTGGAGGCGGCGGTGCAGGAATGTGCCGCCGTGCTGCAGGCCGCGGGCTACGACATCGTGCCGCGTGCGGCGCCCTATGATGTGGCGCTGGTGCGCAAGGTCTGGGGCGCGCTGAGTTCCGCGGGTGCGGCCCGCGCGGCGGAGATCCATCCCGATCGTTGGCGCGGGGAGGCGAGTGTGGCCATCGCGGCAACGGCGGCGCGCGGCCTTGCCTTGAGCGCGGTCGATTACGTGCGTGCGCTCGATGGCCTCGTGGAGATCCGCACGGGCGTCGCGGATGCCTGGGGCGACGTCGATGTTTTCCTCTGCCCGAGTGCCGCCTCGCCCGCATGGCCGATCGGCGACGAGTTCCCCGCCGAAATCGGTGGCGCGCCTGGCCATGCCGGGGCGCAAGGCGCCTTCGCGACCTGGGTGAACGCCATCGGCCATCCCGGCCTCAGCATCCCCGCGCGGCCCCATGCGAATGGGCTGCCGCTTGGCGTGCAGCTCGTGGGACGCTTCGGGGGGGAGGAGGACCTGTTTGAACTCGCCCGCAGTCTCGGCAGCGGGGCTACGTGGACGCCCGCGGCGTTCCCCCGCTGGTAGCGGCGACTGCTTCGCCGGGGTCCGATCGGGCTGCGGCAAAGGTTGGTTGCTTCTTCCAGGATTGAAAGCGGGCGGGCCGCGCGCCTCAGGACGGGCGCAGCCCCGCGAGTTGCGCCGCGCGGCGTGCATTCGTGAGTTCGTGGGTGAGGAAGGCGGCGAAGCCCTCCGGCGTGCGCTGTTCCGAAGCACTCGGCACGGCGCCCACCTCGGCGATGCGTGACTGAACGGCGCCGTCCTGCATCGTCGCGAGGAAGGCGCGGCCCAGTGCCGCGACGACCTCTGCCGGGACGCCGGCCGGCGCGAGCAACCCGCCATAGCTGCCGGCGGTGAAGCCGGGCAGGCCGGCCTCGATGAAGGTCTGCACGCCGGGCAGCAAGGGCGAGCGTTCCGTCGTGGCGAGTGCGACGATCGGCGCCGTGCCCTCGCGGTGCTGCGGCAGGGCGGAGGGCAGCTCCACCATTCCAGCGTCGAGCGTGCCGTTGATCAGGTCTGGGATCATCGCGGCACCGCCGCGATAGGGCACGTGCGTCGCGCGCACATTGGCACCAGCCATCAGCAGCTCGAGCGCCAGATGCGCGGCGCTGCCGCTGCCGGGTGTGGCGACCGTCACCTGGCCGGGGCGGGCGCGCATCAGCGCGATCAACTCGGTCAATGAACGCGCGGGCATGCGCGCACTCACCTGGCAGATCATCGGCAGGATGGCGACCAGGCCGATCGCGCGGAAGTCGCGCTGCACGTCGTAGGGAATGTTCGCCTGCAGCACCGGGTTCGCGGTCAAGGGACCGCCGGCGCCGAACAGCAGCGTGTAACCATCCGCCGCCGCCTTTGCGACCATGTCCGCGCCGATGCTGCCGCCGGCACCGGCGCGGTTGTCGATCACCATCGGGCGGCCCAGACGCTCGGCCATCATCGTGGTGAGGATGCGCGCCAGGATGTCGGTATTGCCGCCGGCGGCGAAGGGCACGACCACGCGGATCGGCCGGTCGGGATAGGCGGCGAGCGCCGGGCGATGAATGGCGGCGGCAAGCGCCGGGCCCGCGAGCAGCAGGCGGCGTGACAGCATGGACGTCCTCCTTCCGGCATCTGCGGCCGGTGGCGCAACGTTGCATCGCCGCCACGGTAGGGCAATGCCGCGCCCTTGCTGCGATGCCGCGCCTGCCGCAGCATTGCGCACGGCAGAGGGACACGAGACCATGGAACAGCGGCGACTGGGGCGGACCGGCATCATGGTCTCGGTGCTCGGCTACGGGTGCGGGGCGATCGGCGGGCTGATGGTGAAGGGCGAAGCGGCCGAGCAGGACCGCGCCATCGGCCGCGCCATCGACCAGGGCATCACCTATTTCGACACCGCCGCCGCATACGGGGACGGCGTGTCCGAAACCAATCTCGGCCGCGCGCTGAGGGCGCACAATGCCAAGGTCGCGGTGGGCACCAAGGTGCGCATCCGCGGCGGGCAGCGCGGCGACATCGGCGCCGCCATCATCGCCTCGGTGGAAGAAAGCCTGCGGCGCCTCGGGCGTGACAGTGTGGACATCCTGCACCTGCACGAGCCGATCACGCGCGAGGGTGCGCCGCCGACCTTCACCGCGGATGCGATCCTGCACGACGCCGTGCCCGTGCTGCAGCGCCTGCGCGACCAGGGAAAGTTCCGCCACTACGGCATCACCGGCCTGGGCGATGCGCCGGAGGTCGGGCGCACGCTCCGCGAGGGGGGATTCTCGACCGCGCAAATGCCCTACAACATCCTCAACCCGAGCGGCCTGGCGCCGCTGCCCGCGGGCTCGACCATGCCGGACCTCGGCGGGTGCATTCGTGATGCCGCGGCCGGCGATGTCGGCGTGATGGCGATCCGCATCCTGGCGGGCGGCGCGCTCAGCGGTTCGGAGGCGCGCAGCCCGCTCGGCGTGCCCTCGGTCGCGCCCATAGCATCGGGTGCCAGCTATGCCGCGGATGTGGCCGCGGCGCGGCGCCTGCTGCCGGTGGTGCAGGCCGGACATGCCGCGGACCTGGTGGAACTCGCGCTGCGGTTCGCAGCCACCCCGCGCGAGATCCCGACCGTGCTCGTCGGCACGTCGAGCATCGCGGAACTCGACCACGCGGTCGCGGCGATCAACCGCGGCCCGTTGTCGGCCGAGGCGCTCGCGATGATCGCCGCAATCCAGGCGGGATAGGGACGATGCCGGTCGGGCGGAAACACCTGACCGGGTGAGATCGACCTGCAATCGCGCCGGTCCTGCGGATTGGTCGCGCCGACAGCGCTGCATGGTACGCCGCCAGCGATGCAATCCGCGGGACGGAGGCTCAGGGCCGGATGACCGCATGGCGTCCGGCAGCTCTGTCGGCGCGCTTCACCCTGCCCGTCAAAACACGCACCGAGATCGGCATAGGCCAGCCAGGTTGCGACGCTGACCTTCCCGAACGCTTGAGGCGCAGCGGCGCAACCCTCTATGCTCGCGTTGCCGATATACGTTCGGAAACATAAACGGGAGGGTGAGGGATGGCCGGGCAACCCCGGATTCGGGCGTCGCCAACGCGCCGCGCCCTGGGTCTGGCCATTGTTGGATCCCTGGCCGCACCCAGCCTCCGCGCTGCCCGGCCCGCGACCTTCGGCCTGACCCCTGTCTTCCTCGATTCCGACATCACCCTGGTCCGGCAGATCGAAGCCTATCTCACGCAGCGGCTCGGTCAGCCGGTGACGGTCGTCAAGCGGCGGACCTACCGGGAGGTCACCTCGCTACTGCTGGCCGGCCAACTCGATGCCGCGTGGATCTGCGGCTACCCCTTCGTTCAGCACCGCGACGCGCTGACCTTGCTTGCGGTCCCGTCCTACCGGGGCGCACCGCTCTACCAGTCCTACCTCATCGTGGGGCGAGATCGTGCCGCGCAAAGCCTGGGCGAACTGCGGGGCGACATCCATGCTTTCTCCGACCCGGACAGCAATTCCGGCTTCCTGGTGACGCGTGCGCTGCTGGTCGATGCGGGTGCAGCGCCTGGCGGGTTCTTCGCGCGCGCCTTCTTCACCTACGGGCACCGCAACGTCATCCGCGCCGTCGCCGCCGGTCTTGCCCAGTCGGGCTCGGTGGACGGCTATGTGTGGGATGTGATGGCCGAGATCGAGGCGCCGCTGGTCGCTGCAACACGGGTCATCCACAGATCCGCCGCGATGGGCTTTCCGCCGATCGCGGCGGCACGCATGGGCGACCCCGGCCTGCGCGAGGCATTCCGGTCGGCGTTGTTGGCGATGCCGGAGGACGCGACGGGGCGCGCGATCCTCGCCACCCTGCGTCTGGACGGCTTCGTCACGGGCGAGGATGGCAGTGACCTCTTCGCCTCGATCGCCGAGATGTGGCAACGCACGCGGGATGCAGGGTGACGCGTCCCTGGACGCCGCGCGCCATCCCGTTGGCGCTGAAGGTGCCGCTGCTGGTGGCCTTGCTCATGATCGGCGTGGCCGGGATCGTGTCGAAACTCGTGCTGCTGCGGCTGGAGGCGACGCAGGCACAGCATTTCCATGACCTCACGGCCGCTTATCTGGACGGTCTCTCGACGGCGCTGCTGCCCGCAACCATACGGCGCGATCCCTGGGAAGCCTTTGATGCGCTGGACCGCTCGCGCAGCCGCTACGCCGCTGTTTCGGCGCAGCGTGTGCTCGTCATCCTGCCCGACGGGAGCATCCTGGCCTCATCCAATCCGCGCATCGACGCCATCGGCGCCGCCGCGCCGCCACAGGCGATGCCAGCGGGCGGGCAACTCACGCTTGACCACGCCACTGCCTGGATCCATCGCCCGCTCACCGAGGGCGCAGTGGTGGTGGGCCGCATCGCCGCGGAGGTGGAGCTGAGCGCCTTCCTGACCGAACGGCGGGAGACGGTGTGGGCGCTCATCGGCGTGAATGCCGCGCTCACCCTGCTGCTCGCTGGCCTTGGCTGGGTGCTGGTGCAGCGGATGCTGCGCCCGGTGTTCCGCCTCTCGGCACGCCTCGCGCGCGCCAGTGACGGGCGGCTGGAGCCGATCCCCGAGGCGGAACTGCCGCCGCCGCACACCGAGGAAGGCCGCGCCTATCGCCGCTACAACGCCGCGGCCGCCGCGGTGACGGAGCGCGAAGCATTGCTCGCGCGCCTTGCCGCGGAGGAACGGCGCGCGCTGGTCGGCCGCTACGCCTCCGCCATGGCGCATGAGGTGAACAACCCGCTGGGCGGCTTGTTCAACGCCGTGCGCATGATCCAGCGGCATGGCGATGATCCGGCGCGGCGGCACCGCGCGGCCGAGCTGCTGGAACGCGGGCTGACCGGCATCCACAACATCGTCCGCGCTTCGCTGATGCTGTGGCGCGGCGAGGCCGATCCGCGGCCGCTCGCCCTGCCCGATATCGAGGATCTGCGTCTGCTGATCGCCAGCGAGGCGCACCGGCGTGATGTGCATCTGGACTGGCAGGAGGCGCTGCTCCCGGGCCCGATGCCGCCGGCCCAGTCCTTCCGGCAGATCGCGCTCAACCTGCTGCTGAACGCCTGTGCGGCCTCGCCGCCCGGCGGCCGGCTGCGCGTTCGAACGCAGAGCGAGGCGGGCGCGTTGCTGCTGTCGGTGTCCGATGAGGGGCCGGGCCTGCCGGCCGAGGCCGCCGCCATCCTGCGCGGCAGGCCCGGCGACCATCTGCCCGAAGCCGGCGGCCTTGGTCTGTGGACCGTCGCGCGGCTGGCGCAGGAGCTCGGCGCGACCATCGACATCGCCGATCCGCCCGGCACCACGATCACCATTCGAATTCCCCATGCCGACCAGCCCCTCGCCGCCGCGGCCTGACCCCGCGCCCTTCGTGGCGCTGGTCGAGGATGATCCCGTGATGGGCCAGTCCATCGTCGATTGGCTTGGCGTCGAAGGCTACCGCGTGCGTTGGTTCCGCAGCGGCGCGGAGGCGATCCGCGAACTGGCAAAGGCGCGCCCGGACATCCTGCTGTGCGACATCCGGCTGCCGGACATGAATGGAGAGGCGATCCACGCCGCCCTCGCCGGGCAGGGCGCTGTGTTGCCAGCCATCTTCATCACCGGCCATGGCGACGTCGCCCAGGCGGTACGACTGATGCGCGCCGGCGCCGCCGACTACATCACGAAACCCTTCGACATCGAGGCGCTGCTGCTGCGCATCGAGGAATTGCTCGCGCCGCGATGGGCCGCCGGCGACGGCTTCGCGCTCGGCGACGCCCCTGCGAGCCGCCAGGTGGAGCGGATGCTGCGCCGCATCGCGACGATCGATTCCACGGTGCTGCTGACCGGCCCCAGCGGCTCGGGCAAGGAGGTCGCGGCGCGCTTTCTCCACGCCGAGGGAAGTGCTGCCGCAGCACCTTTTGTCGCGCTGAACTGTGCCGCGATCCCACACGATCTGATGGAGAGCGAAATCTTTGGCCATGAGCGCGGCGCCTTCAGCGGCGCGGTGCAGCGGCACGAAGGTGTCGCGGAGCGCGCCGGCGGAGGCACCCTGTTCCTCGACGAGATCGCGGAACTCCCGCCCGGCCTGCAGGCGAAGCTGCTGCGGCTTTTGCAGGAGCGCAGCTTCCGCCGCGTCGGCGGCGACCGTGACCTGGTGCTGCGCGCGCGCGTGCTGGCAGCGACGAATGCGGATCTTGCAGCCCGCCTGCGCGATGGGCGGTTCCGCGAGGATCTGTTCTTTCGCCTCGCCGTCATCAGCGTCGCGATGCCCGCGCTGCGCGAGCGCGCGGCGGATATCCTGCCGCTCGCGCGCCGCTTCCTGGGCGAATTCGGCGACCGCTTCGGCCGGGCGCCGCGCGGCTTCTCCACGCTGGCAGAGGATGCACTCGCCAGCCATGACTTCCCCGGCAATATCCGGGAGCTGCGCAACCGCGTGGAGCGGGCCGTGGCGCTGGCGGACGGCGAGTGGATAGGGCCGGGCGATCTGTTCCCCGAGCGCGGCGCAGCGGAGGCGCAGATGCCGCCGGCCAGCCTGGCCGAGACGCGCGATGAAGCGGAACGGCGCGCGATCCTCGCGGCACTGGAGACGACCGGGGGTGACGTCACGCAGGCCGCGGAAAGGCTTGGCGTCTCGCGCTCCACCTTGTTCGAGAAGGTTCGACGGCTGAACATCCGCACCGCTGGTCTGCCGTCGACATAGTCCGAATTTCCGGACTGGGCAGAGGTGACAGTCCAGCTGACTGGACTGCCTCGGAGTGCAAGTGAGGCCCCACCGCCAATTCATGCCGCAGCGCGCGTGGCACGTCGCTTGCGATCAACCTTCCGCGCTCGGCTCAACGGGCGATCTAGGGAGACACGCGATGTCCGAGCGCAAACAGCGGGAGGAGGCCGATCGGCTTGCCGCCGACATTCTGAAGCACGGCACCAACACCCAGCGGCGCAACCTTTTCGTCTCGGCCGCCGCCTTCGGCGCGACAGCGATGGTGGCGGGTGGCGCGACGACTGCCTCTGCCCAGACCACGCCCGCCCAGACCGTGCCGGCCGCGGCACCGCCACCGCCGCGCCGCCCGATCCTCAAGGATGACAGCCGGGTGCTGAACATCGGCGCCACGGTGCGTTCGGGCAATTACTGGAACTTCAAGACCTTCATCACTCCGATCGAGGAGTTCTACGTCCGCAACCACTACGCGACGCCGACGGCCGAGCAACGCCCCATCCTGGCGCGCGAGAACTGGAAGCTGCGCATCCACGGCACCTCCGTCGAGCGGCCGATCGAACTCTCCTACAATGACCTCCTCGGCATGCGCAGCCGCAGCATCATCGCTACCATGGAATGCCACGGCAACGGACGCACGCTGTTCTGGGAGCAGGACGGCCTGACCGGCCAGCAGGTGGCCGGCGGCAATTGGGTCATGGGCGCCGTGGGCCAGGCCGAGTGGCAATACGTGCCGATGAGCGAGATCTTCGCCCGCGTCGGCATCAAGCCCGGTGCGCGAACGGTGATGTTCTGGTCAGGCGTCGATGGCAACGACATGGGCCGCCCCATGCCCTACAGCGATGTCGTGTCATTGCAAGATGACATGGGCGTCTGCTTCGCGAT
>JBKJNV010000372.1:0-3788 GCA_046593435.1 Roseomonas sp. | reverse complement strand
CGCCCGCCCGCCATGAAGCGGTCATTGGCGATATCGGCGGTCGACGCGATGACCGAGGCGGCATCCACGCGCGCGGTGCCGGTGAAGACCACGCCCGCCTGGTTGATGATGATCACGCCGCCATTGGCGCTGATGCCGCCGGCGATGCGGGAGGGCTCGCCGCTGCCGATCCGGTTGAGCGCCAGGGCGCGGGCACTCGGCTGGTCGAAGCGCACGGCGTGGTCGCGGCCGACGTCGAAGCCGCGCCAGTCGATGATCGCGCGGTTGCTGCCCTGGGTGATGGTGGTGCGGCCCGCAGTCTGCGCGATGGTGGCGGACCCAGCACTCACCTGCCCGCCGGTCGGCCGTGCGTCGGGCGCCTGGGCGAGGGCCGGAAGCGCCCCGAGCGCGGTGCTGGAGAGCAGGATGGCGCGCAGCAAGCGTGGCATCGGGTTCATGGCCGGTCGTCTCCTGAAGCAGGCGGAGAAGCGGTGCCCCCCGCGCGCGTCCATCGCCTGGTCCTGTCGTTGGCCATCATCAGAAGCGCGCCAGGACACGCCAGTAGATCGCGTCCTCACGCAGCGCCGTGGTGGCATTGCCGTTCGGGCGCCTGGTTTCGCGGCGCACACCCTCGATCTGGACTTCGGCCACCTCGTCGATGCCCAGGCGGAGGCCGGCACCGTAGGAGGCGATGCGGCGGTCCGGATCGGATGCGCGATTCTCCCAGGTGCGGCCGCGGTCGTGGAACAGGTAGACCAGCGGCGCGAGGCGCAGCGAACGGCCCAGCAGGGTCTGGTCAAACCCGAAGCCGAGTTGCAGTTCCACCGAGCCGGCCAGGGCGCGGTCGCCGCTGATTTCGCCGGCATAGAAGCCGCGGCCGAGCCTGGCGCCACCGAGGAAGAATTTTTCCGCCAGCGGCAGCACGTCGTCGCTCCATTGCCCGGCCAGCGTGGCCTGCAGCGCCACCGTCGCGCCCTCCCACGGGGAGAACAGCGTCTGCAGGCGCGAGGCATCGAAGGCGATGGCGGTGAAGGCGGGCTCGAAGCCCGGGCGGCCGGCATCGAGGTCGTTGCCGCCTGTGGCACCCAAGGCGTCGAGCCCACGGCTGAGCCGCAGTTGCAGCGTGTTCGAGGCGGGCCGCGCGGTACCCAGCAGCAGGTCATAGATCGCGCCCTCGGCGCCGAGCCGGAGGATGCGCAGCTGGTCCCGGCTGAGCCGGACATCGCCCCCCGCCCCATTGCCGATGGTGATCTCGCTGTTGAGCAGGTCGAAGGCCGCCACGATGTTCAGCGTGTGGGCGCGCCGCCGCAGCACAGGGTAGTTGAGCGACACGCCCGCGACGGTGGTCGTTCCCTCATAACCGATGGCATTGAGCACGCCGGAGGGCCGCGCCTCGCCGTGGCCGCCATACAGGCGCATTCGCAGGCCGGAGCCGCCAAGGTAGAACTCGCTCGCGACCTGTCCGAACAGCTGCGTGGCGTGCGCGCCATAGAGCAGCGAGACCTCGGTGCGCTCGGCGAATTGGGTGAAGCTGTTCAACTGCACGACGCCGAGGGCCTGCTGCGGTCCGGTCAGGCGGAAGGCGCGGTTGTCCACGGTGACGAAGCCGCTGACCGGGGTGCGGCTGACGCGGGCCACCAGCACCAATGCGCCGGGCGCCGTGCCGGCAGGACGAAGAACCGTACGAAGCGTGACGCCGGGGATGTCCTGCGCGATCAGCAGCCAGCGTTCGAGGGTCGCGATGTCGAGCGGCCGGGCTTCCTTCAGCCGCTCCAGGAAGCGCAGCACCTGGGTGCCGGCGGGCCCGATATCGCCATCCAGCTGCACCTCGGTGATCTGGCCTTCGCCCACCACCAGGCGCAATGCGCCGTCGGCCGCGAGCACCGCATCCACGGTCGAGAAGACAAAGCCCTCGTTGCGGTAGAGCGCGAGGATGGCCGCGCGCGCGGACTCCAACGTGGTGACCGGCACGGCAGGGCCGGTCAGCGGACCGCCCGCTTCGGCCAGCAGCCGTGCCTCGGGGAAGGCGGTCGCGCCTTCGACGCGCACGCTGCGCACGGCGACCTGGCCGGCCTGGGCAGCCGTGGACAATCCTGGGGCAGTGGGTGCGGCAAGGCCGGGGCCGACGCGGGGCGGTGCTGCGGGAGCGACGCGCGGGATTGGCGACCCCTGTGGAACAAGGGGCACGGTCTGCGCAACGGAACCACCGACATGGAGGGCGGCCGCGAAAATCGCAGCGAGGCCCGCCACCTTGGCGTTCACCAGACAAATCGATCGATTCAACGTCGCCCCCCCTGCCGAACTGGCAGTAACGCCTTTGGATCGAAGTTTCCGGCAATGCCGTTGCCGGCAGTCAGGAAGTTATTCAACGTGCGATGAGCGATCGCGACAAGCGGGAGTAAATAGCCTGATCATGGCAGGCAGGGTCTTTCCAGTCCAGGAGATAGGTTGCGGTCGGGGGCGTGGAATCCGTGATGCCGATGGGCCGGCTTGTACCAAGCTGGGGCATCATGGCGCGGGGTGAGTCCTTGCGAAGGGACCATGCTCTATGCGGTGGCGGGGTGCGGCGCGGCGGCGCTTGGCAAGGCGAGCGTCAGCAGCCAGCAAAGGGCCAGCATCAGGGCGGAGCCGACGAGGCAGGCGGTGATCCCGGCCCAGGCATAGAGCAGGCCGGACAGCAGCGTGCCGGCGAAGCGCCCGGCCGCGTTGGCGGCGTAGTAGAAGCCCACATCCTCCGCCGCCTTCTCGGAACCGGCATAGGCCAGCACCAGGTAGGAATGGACCGAGGAGTTTACTGCAAAGGCCACGCCGAACAGGCACAGGCCGACCGGGATGATGATGTCCGGCCGGGGCGCGCCGGCGACGATCAGCATCGCGAGCAGGGCAGGGATGATGGCGAGGCCCAGCGACCAGACGCGCGCTGCGGGGACTTCTGACGACAGCCCATCCGCGCTTTTGCGGATGAGGGCGGGTGCGGCCGCCTGGATGACGCCATAGCCGATGGTCCAGACGGCGAGGAAACCGCCCACCATGGTGAACGTCCAGCCCGCAGCGTAGAGGAACACCGGCAGGCCGACGACGAACCAGACGTCGCGCGCGCCGAACAGGAACACCCGCGCGCCCGCCAGCAGGTTCACGCCGCGGTTCTTGGCGAACAATTCCTTGGCCGATTTCGAGGCCCTGGCGCGGCCCATCAGGGGCGGCAGGGACAGCACCACGGCGATCAGAATGGCGCCCAGCATCGCCGCCATGGCCCAGAGCGCGCCGCGGAAACCGAGCGCTTCCAGCAGCAGCCCGCCGAGGAAGAAGCCCGCGCCCTTCATCGCGTTCTTGCTGCCGGTGAAGAAGGCGACCCAGCGGAACAGGCGGCCGGAGGCGTCGCCCGGCGTCCGATCGTCGGAGGGCGGCGTGCCGGAGGCGTCGTCATGGGTCAGCTTGATGGCGGATTTGCTCGCGGTCTTGGTCAGGTCCTTGGCGACGCCGCAGATGCCCTGCGCCAAGACCACCCAGGCCACGGAGAGTGCCGCGCTCCAGCCGGGCGCCATGGCCGAGAGCAGCAGGAAGCCCGCGATCTGCGTGGACAGCCCCACCGCGAGCATCCGCGCGATGCCGAAGCGGGTCGCGAGCCAGCCGCCGATCAGGTTGGCGCCGATGCCCGCCGCCTCATACAGCAGGAACAGCAGCGCGAGGGTGAAGGGGCTGTAGCCGAGCTGGAAGAAATGCAGCAGCACCAGCATCCGCAGCGCGCCATCGGTGAGGGTGAACCCCCAATAGGCGGCGGTGACGATCGCGTAGTTGCGGGTGCCGGC
>JBKJNV010000264.1:0-4551 GCA_046593435.1 Roseomonas sp. | reverse complement strand
CGCGACGGAGGCGTGGCCCACGGTGCCCGACGCGCCGGGGCGATTGTCCACCACCACATTGCCGGAGAGTTCGCGCGACATCTGCTGCGCCACCACGCGACCCACGAAATCGGTGGAGCCACCGGGCGCCCACGACACCACGATCGTGACCGGGCGGCTGCCGGGGTAAGCGTCCTGCGCGCGGGCATTGGTGGCGCCGAGCACGCCAATGGCACCAAGGCCAAGCATACGGCGGGACAGTGCGGGGGCGTGGGTCATGAGATCCTCCTTGGTGTTTTTTTGGAACTATGATTGACCTGTACGTACCAGATAGTACATTAGACGCGCAAGCCGAAAGGCACGGAGCGCGCCCATGCTTGACCCCTTCGTCGCCAGGCCCGGCGCAAGCCTCCTCGCCGGCCTCATCGGGCGCGGCATCCAGGCCTCGCTCACTCCCGCCCTGCATGAGCGCGAAGCCGCAGCCCACGGCCTCGCCCTATCGTATCGCCGCATCGACCTCGACGCGATGGCCCTGGGCGCCGAGGCCCTGCCGGGGCTGCTCGACCGCGCCGAGGCAGCGGGTTTTTCGGGCCTCAACATCACCTTCCCCTGCAAGCAGGCGGTGATCCCGCTGCTGCATGAGATGTCAGAGGAAGCCGAGGCGCTCGGCGCCGTCAACACCGTGGTGCTCAAAGGCGGCCGCCGCATCGGCCACAACACGGATTGCTCCGGCTTCGCCGAAGGTTTCTCCCGCGGCCTGCCGGGCGCCCCGCTTGGCGAGGTCGTGCAGCTCGGCGCCGGCGGCGCCGGGGCAGCCGTAGCCCAGGCGCTGCTGCGCCAAGGCGTGGGTCGCCTCACCATCCATGACGTGGATGGTGCGCGTGCCGAGGCTATCGCCGCCGCCCTCCGCACCCGCTTCGGGGCAGGCCGCGCACGGGCCGGCGTTGCGCTGGAAGACGCACTCGCCAGCGCCGATGGCGTGGTGAATTGCACCCCGGTCGGCATGGCGAAGCTGCCCGGGATGCCCATGCCGGTCGGCCTTCTGCGCCCCGAACTCTGGGTCGCCGAGATCATCTATTTCCCGCTGGAGACGGCGCTGCTGCACGCCGCCCGCGCGCTGGGCTGCCGGACGCTGGACGGCGGGGGGATGGCGGTGTTCCAGGCCGTCGGCGCCTTCCGCCTCTTCACCGGACGCGAGCCCGAACCGGCCCGCATGCTCACCCACTTTGCCGAACTGGTCGCCGCTTCTTAGCCAGGCGCCATGTAGCGCAGCACGGCCTCCGCGATCATGCGCCGGTGCTTCGCCGCCCGCGGCCGGCTGTGCAGGTTCTGCCCGAAGATCGCCCCCAGCGTGTGCCGGTTCGACACGCGGTGGAAGCAGAAGCCGGTGATCAGCAAATGCAGGTCCAGCGGATCAACACTGCGCCGGAACACACCCTCCGCCTCGCCGCGGGCCAGCAACGCGCGGATCGTTCCGATCACCGCCGCGTTGCGCTTACGGATGGTGGGCGAAGCCTTCACATGGCTCGCCTCATGGATATTCTCCACCGTCACCAGGCGGACGAATTCCGGCCGCGCGGCGTGATGGTCGAAGGTGATCTCCACCAGCCGGCGCAGCGCATCCAGCGGCGGCAGCGCATCGAGATTCTCCGCCGCCTCGGCATCGCGGATATCCCCGTACTTCTCCTCCAGCACGGCGGCGTAGAGCTGCTCCTTGCCGCCGAAATAATAGTAGATCATCCGCTTTGTCGTGGCCGTCCGCGCCGCGATGTCATCCACGCGGCCGCCGGAGAATCCCTTCTCGCTGAACTCCGCCGTCGCGGCATCGAGGATGGCGCGGCGGGTCTGCTCGGCGTCGCGCGTGCGGGGTTTTTCCATCGGCGAACTCTCCGGTCCGTCCATGGGAAATGCAAGTGCGGTGGCGCTAGTTCAGGCGCAGGTTCAGGATGTGTTCGGGCCCGGCCTGCAGCTCGCCACGCTCCACCTGCTGCACAATGCGGGTGAGCGCCGCATTGGCCGGCGTTGCCATCCCGATCTCGGCCGCGCGATCCACGATGTAGCCATTGATGAAGGCAATCTCGGTGCGCCGCCCCTTCACCATGTCCTGCCCCATGGAGGGCCGGTGCGCGCCACCGCCCTTGGCCGCTTCGGCCAGGCGATGCGCATCGTATGCGGCCGCCGCCTCCGCATCGCCCTCGCCGGCGCGGGCGATGATCTCGGGGTCCAGGTGATGGATCTCCTCCAGCGTGTAGCCAAGCGCCTGGCCGGTGCGGATCGCCTCCGACCCCAGCCGCGCGGTGAAGCGGCGGAGTGCGTCGTTGGTCAGGATGTCGCCGCTGATCATCCCCGTGCAGGCGGACAGGCCATTTCCCATGCCGTTCGTCACCAGCTTCGACCAGCGTTCACCCCACAGGTTGGTTGTGACCAGCGCGCTATCCGACAGCGCGACCAGCGCGCATACCGCCTTGGCACGATCGGTGATGCGGCCATGCACCTCGCCCACGCGATAGACCGTATGCGCCGCCCCGCCCTTGCCCGAGGCACGCTTCACATGTCCCGGCGCCGCGAGATCCACGGTGATGGAACTCGCGATCGCGCCCAGCGTGCGGCCCCAACCAACCACGCCCGCGATGGTCGCCTCGTTCATGCAGTTCTGCAGGCTGACCATGAAGCCGCCGGGGGCGAGGTATTGCCGCATCATCACCGCGGCCCATTCGGTGTCGTAGGATTTGGTGCAGATGAAGACGATGTCGAAGGGCTGTCCGCGGCTGATCTTCTGCACCTCGGTCAAATGCAGCGCGGTCACGGGGGTGACAAATTCCGCGACGTCGCGCAGGTGGGTGACGCGCAGCCCATTGGCGCGCATCGCCTCCACATTCTCGGGCCACATGTCGATGAAGGTCACATCCTCACCGGCCTGCGCCATATGCGCCCCGGCATAGGCGCCGACCGCGCCGGTGCCCATGATTGCGATGCGTGCGCCCAATGTCTCTCTCCCCATGCGTTGCGCGCATCATGGCGCGCAAGCCGGCAGGCGACCAGGGGGCGGGTTCAGTCCTTGGGCGCGATCACGCGCAGCGTCCCGATCGCCTGCGCCACCACCGCGCCGGCCGCATCGGTGATGCTCGCTTCCGCCGAGACCAGGCTGCGCCCCGCGCGCACCACGCGGCCGCGTGCCGTCAGCGCGCCGCGCCCGGGGGCAAGGTAGTTCACCGAGAGGTTGACCGTCGCGGCACCGCTGCCCTCCGGCAGCACCGAACGCGCCGCATTGACCAACGCCGCGTCGAGCATTGTCGCCAGGGCACCACCATGCACCTCGCCACGGCTGTTCGCCGTGTCCTCCGCTGCATCGAGCCGCACCAGCGAAGCGCCATCGGCGGCCTCCACCACGAAAAGACCGATCAGCTTGTAGAATGGGCGCTGGACGATCACGACCCCTACTCCGCCCGCGCGCTCGCCTCGGACCGCGTCGCACCCACGCGGCTCGCCAATGCCGCCGCCATGAAGGCGTCGAGGTCGCCATCCAGCACCGCCGCCGGATTGCCCTTCTCGATGCCCGTGCGCAGGTCCTTCACCATCTGGTAGGGCTGCAACACATAGCTGCGGATCTGGTGCCCCCAGCCGATATCCGTCTTCCCTGCCTCGATCTCGTTCGCAAGTGCTTCCCGCTTGCGCAGCTCCAGCTCGTACAGACGCGCCTTGAGCATCTCCATCGCGATCGCGCGGTTCTTGTGCTGGCTGCGGTCCTGGGTGGAGGCAGCGACGATCCCGGTCGGGAGATGGGTGAAGCGCACCCCGGAATCGGTCTTGTTCACATGCTGCCCGCCCGCCCCCGAAGCGCGGAACGTATCGGTGCGGATGTCGGAGGGGTTGATCTCGATCTCGATGCGGTCATCGACGACAGGGAAGACATAGACACTGGCAAAACTCGTCTGCCGGCGCGCGGCCGCATCGAAGGGGCTTATCCGAACCAGCCGGTGCACACCCGATTCCGTCTTCAGCCAGCCGAAGGCACTCGGCCCCGTCACCAGCAGCGTGGCCGACTTGATGCCGGCCTGCTCGCCCTCGCTCTCCTCGGTGAGTGCCACCTTGTAGCCGCGGCGTTCCGCCCAGCGCGTGTACATGCGCATCAGCATCTGCGCCCAGTCCTGCGCCTCGGTGCCGCCGGCACCGGCATTGATCTCGATATAGGCGTCGTTCTGGTCGGCCTCGCCCGAGAGCAGGCTCTCGATCTCGCGGCGCTTGGCCTCCTCGGCCAGGGCTTCGAGCTCGCGTACCGCCTCGTTGGCGGTCCCGGCATCCGATTCAGCCTCGGCCATCTCGATCAGCTCAATGGCGTCGGCGACCGCCTGTTCCAGCTTGCGGACGCCATCGACCTGGTCAGCCAGGCGATTGCGCTCGCGCATCAGGGCCTGGGCCTCGCTGGCCTTGTTCCAAAGCTCGGGGTCTTCGGATTTCGCGTTCAGCTCGTCCAGGCGTCGGAGTGCGGCATCCCAGTCAAAGATGCCTCCTCAGCAGCGTCACCGATGCGGCGATCTGCTCCTGCAAATTGGTGGCGTCTGCTCTCATGAT
>JBKJNV010000226.1:0-2519 GCA_046593435.1 Roseomonas sp. | reverse complement strand
GCGGCCATCGGCCGCGCGCAGCAGCCAGACGAAGTAATCCATCGGCATCGCATCATGCGCGTCGGGCACGGGCATGACGAAATTGTCCTGCGCACGGCGTTCGTGATGCGCGTAGCGAAGGGCGAGGACCTCCCACAGCATGGCTCAGCCCCCTCCCGCGCGGTTGCCGCCGCCGAGCGCCTCGCCGGCCAGCTTTTCCGAAAGCTGCGCGAGCGCGGTGTGGTCCTGCCCCGGGCCGAGCAGGGCCGCAGCACTCGCGGACAGTTCCCGGCACAGCGCCGAGAAGGGCGTGGGCGTCGTCGTCTCCCGCCCGATCTCGAGCGCGATGGTGAGATCCTTCACCATCAAATCCAACCCAAAGCCGGAGTCGAAGCGGCGGGAGAGAACGAACTGCTTGAACTTCTTCTGGCTGGAATTGGTCATCCCCGTCGATGCGTTCAGCACATCTACCATCAGCGCCGGATCGAGCCCGAAGCGCTGCCCGATCAGCAGCGCCTCGATCCCGATGAGGAAGCCGCCCGCGCTGACCAGATTGTTCAACGCCTTCATGGCTTGGCCTGCCCCCACCCCGCCGCAGCGATGGATGGAGGTGCCCATGGCGCGCAGCACCGGCTCCACCCGGTCGAGCACCGCCGTCTCTCCGCCGGCCATGATGGCAAGCTCGCCGGTTTTCGCACGCGGCACGCCGCCGGAGACCGGGCAATCCACCACCGCCACGTCGCGCGGCGCGAGGGCCGCTGCGATCTCCCGCGTACGGCCGGGTGCGCCGGAGGTCATGTCGATCAGCACGCTGCCGGCGGCAAGTTCCGGGGCAATCAGGGCCGCGACCTCCCCCACCTGCTTGCTGGTCGGCAGGATGGTGATGATGAACTCGGCGCCGCGCGCCGCCGCTGCCGGGCCATCGGCCGCGATACCGCCCACCTCGGCGGCGAACTTGTCGGCGCGACCAGGCACCGCGTCGCACACCGTCACCTGGTGGCCGGCGCGCACCAGGTTGGCGGCCATCGGCCACCCCATATTGCCGATGCCGATGAAGCCGATCATGCGAACGCCCTTTCCAGACAGAAAAAACTCGGGGGATGCTAGCCCCCGGGCGACAGCTCAGGCCTTCTTCGGCAGCGCGCCTTCGGCGAGCAGCACTTCATGCGCGGCCTTGAAGGCATCAAGGCCCGCGGGGATGCCGCAATAGGCGGTTGCGTGCAGCAGGGTCGCCTTGATCTCCTCGACCGTAAGGCCGTTGTTCAGCGCGCCCTTCACGTGCAGCTTGATCTCGGGCGTGCGGCCCAACGCGGTCAGCATCGCGAGGTTCAGCATGGAGCGCGTCTTGCGGTCCAGCGTCGGGTCGCCCCAGGCCCAGCCCCAGGCCCAGGCGGTGGTCGCGCGCTGGAACGACATCATGAACTCATCGGCCTTGGCCATCGAGGCATCGACATACTCGGCGCCCAGCACGGCACGGCGGATCGGCATGCCCTTGTCGAACAGGGCTTGATCGTCAGACATCGGTTTCCTCCTACGGAATGTCGGCGCAAGCTTGCCCGCGACGCAGCCCCGGTCAACCGGGGCCGCATGGAGGAGCACGGCGCATGAGTTTCTTCCCCGACTTCACGCTGGAGACGCGCATGGTCGATGGCCGCGGTTTTCGCCTCCGCCGTGGCGGCGCGGGGCCGCCGCTGCTGCTGCTGCACGGCAACCCGCAGACCCACGCGATGTGGCACCGCGTGGCCCCCCGTCTCGCCGAGCGCTTCACCGTGGTCTGCCCCGACCTCACCGGCTACGGCTTCTCGCACAAGCCCCCGTTAAGCGCCGATTCCGCCGCCTGCTCGAAGCGCGCCATGGCCGCCGATATGGTGGGCGTGATGCGCGCGCTGGGCCATGAGCGCTTCCAGGTCCTGGCGCATGACCGCGGCGCCCGTGTCGCGCACCGGATGGCGCTCGATTGGCCGGATGCGGTGACCCGCCTCGCGCTGCTCGACATCATCCCCACGCTCGAGCATTTCGAACGCGCGGACATGGCCTTCGGCCTGGGCTATTGGCACTGGTTCTTCCTGGCCCAGCCGCACCCCCTGCCCGAGCGCATGATCCGCCCCAACGTGGAAGAGTGGTTCGACCTGCACACCAGCCGCGAGCCCAAGGACCGGAGCTTTTTCCACCCCGAGGCCCGCGCCGACTACCTGGCCGCCCTGCACCTGCCCGGCACGATCGAGGCGATATGCGAAGATTACCGCGCCGCCGCCGGCATCGACCTCATCCATGACCGGGAAAGCCGCGCGGCGGGGCTGCGCATCGGCGTACCGCTGCGCGTGTTGTGGGGTGCCAAGGGAAAGATCGGCGCCTGGTACGACCCACTGCCGCTGTGGCGCGAATACGCGAGCGCTGGGGTCGAGGGCGGCCCCGTCGCCTCCGGCCACTACCTCGCCGAGGAAGCGCCCGAGGCGGTACTGCACGCCATGGAAGGCTTCCTGCTGCCCGAATAGGGCGCCGCCGTCAGTCCTTGAAGTCCATGACGAGCCGGTTGCGGC
>JBKJNV010000048.1:0-2858 GCA_046593435.1 Roseomonas sp. | reverse complement strand
CATGGCGGTCGTGCCAGTCGTTGATGGCCTGGCTCGTAGCGCAGACCAGCGGGCCGCACAGCAGGGTCCCGAGCGCGACTTCACCCCAGCGGCCATCGAAGGGCACGCCGGCGGAAACGGCGCCGCAAACGAAAGCCCAGACGGCGGCGAACCAGGTGACGGGCTTCAACAGCTCCAGGACCGCGGAAAATTCCAGGCGGCGCGGAAGGACGCTGCTGCTCACCCTTCAGCCCTCATCCTGGCTGTCGAGGTCGCCCAGCCCGTAGCGGCGGAGCTTCACGTAGAGGCTCTGGCGCGAAAGCCCGAGCATTTCCGCCGCCGAGGCGCGGTTGTCGCCCGAGAGTTCCAGCGCTGCCTCGATCGCAAGGCGCTCAATCACGTCGGTCGCCTCGCGCACCAGCTCCTTCAGCGGCACGCGGCCAACCAGCTCGGTCAGCTGCTCGACCGGGCGCGGCATGGTCAGCGCCTCGGTCGGCTGCGTGGGTGCGAGGCGCTTGCCGACGTCGCGGATGGTGAAGCCGAAGCAGGGCGGCCCGCCCTCGACCACGATAACCGCCGAGACCTCCACGACGGATTGCGCACCATGCGCGCCGCGCAGCCGCGTCTCGAACAGGCGCACCGGGCCGCGTGCACGAAGATTGGCGATCAGCACGTCCAACTCGAAGCCGTGCCGCCCGAGGAAGCGCGACAGCGGCTCGCCGCGCGCCTGCTCCTCGCTGGCGATCTCCGCCATCTCAAGGAAGGCCGGGTTGGCCGAAAGAATGGTGCCATCTTCCTTCGCGACGACGAACGCATCGGGCGCGGATTCCACGAATTCCAGCAAGCGTGACCGCCCAGCGGGCCCGAGGTTCGACACACCGGTCGCGTTCGGGAAGGCCAGCCGAACCAGGAACAACGCGGCCTTCTCCTGCCGCAGCAGCGCGGCGGAGACAGCGACCTCGCGCTCGCCATCGGCCAGGCGGACCAGGACGTCATCGGCCTGCCCGGCCGAGCGGACGCCGGCGAGCATCGCCTGCAGGCGCGGCTGCCCAGGCGCGTCAAAGGCGTCGAGGAAGGTGCGACCGGTGCTCGACGTCGCATCGGCGCCGAACAGGCGATCCGCAGCGAGATTCGCTTCGACGACCTGCAGGCCCACGGCATCGACGACCATGACCGGTTCCGCGGACATCTGAAACAGCAGGCGGTAGCGGGTCTCGGCCTGGCGAAGGCGGGCATAATCGCGCTCCATCGCCTGCTGCGCCTGCACGAGTCGCTGCTGCAGCGCAGAGACGGGCCGCAGATCCCGGCCGAAGATGATGGTGCGCTGCTGATTGGCGAGCCGCGCTGAAGCATACAGCAGCGGGATCGCCGGGCCGGAGGGGACAGCCTGGTTCAGGTGCCGCCAGCGCGGCACGGAGGGCTTCGGCGCATCGCGCAGCAGGGCCTCGGCCTTGGGGCGGCTCTCCTCGGTGACGGTGTCGACCCAGGCCCGTCCGATCCAGCTGCGCCAGCCATCGAAGCTCGGCGCCAGTTCATCGCTGCCGAAGGCAACATCGCGGATCACGCCGCCGCCATCGAGCAAAATTGTGACGTCAGCAGCCGCCGCGATGACTGTTGCGGCCGATTCAGCGTCCAGATCGCCGAGCGATTTGCCCGGAGCGGCGAATCCCAACACGTGTTCTATCTTCCTTCGTCACGCGGTTCATTGCGTACTTGAAGTTTCTCTCCTCCGGTCACGGGCTGGCTCGTTCGATCGCGAGCCTTCGGCAACCACTGTCAATTCAGCCTGACAGTCGCATAGATCAATCCATGACACTCATCAAGGCGTGAAGGGCTTCGGCCCGCTGCACGGCTTCGGTACCTGTCGCGGCGGTTGAATCGGCACCAACCCGGTTCGCCAGCGCTGGCTTGTGAATAAAAAGCGGTCCGCCAACCATGATCGCGAGTTCGTCGCCGCCAGCAGACTGGCGCCGAATGGTGGCGATGCTGCGGGTCAGTTCCGCCAGATGATCCTCGGCGCCGATCGACAGGCCGACCACCCGGCACTTCTCATCGCGCACGGCCTGGGCGATCTGCTCCGCGGTGCTGGCCTCGGGGCGCCGCACATCCCAGCCGGAGCGGTGAAAATATTCGCTTACCATGGTCAGCCCGAAGCTGTGCTGCTCGCCGGGCGCAAGGGCCAGGAAGATGCGCTTTGCGGCCACGGGTTCCGCCCGTGTCATCTGAAAATCGGGGGAGACCATCACCATCAGCTGGTGCAGCCGGCCCAGGCCGAGCGTCACATCCACGAAGCTGCACCGGTCCTGCTCCCACCAGACGCCAAACTCGCGCGCGACGGGGGTCAGGATGCCGGTGTAGATCGCTTCCGCCGCGATGCCGCGGGCCGTCAGCGCTGCGAGGCTCGCTTCGGCGCCGACCATGTCGTCGGCCAGGAGCAGCGTCATGAGGTTGCGACGCTCCCGCGTGAGCGCCGGCGCCTTCGCGCCCATTCCGGAGGTCCGGCGTGTCGAGACCAGCTTCGGAAGCACTTGAGTTTCTACGGCGCTGGCAATCTGCGCGACCCTGCGGCTGATGGCGTCATGTTGCCACTGCGGCAGGCTGGGGATGAATGGCAGCTCGGCCAGGTCCGCGCCGTCGCGCAGACCCTCTGGACGCGAGGGCGCAAAGGGCGTTGCCACCGCCAATTCGCTCTCAGTGATCTGGTGATCTCGCATCGATGTCGGCTTCCGGTCCATCTCTTTCCCTTCCCAAGCTTCGCCCGTTTTTCCGGCTTCTGTCAACATTGCTTTACGTCAGTCTTGCTTGACACATGATCAGTCGGCGACTTAGCTTTCCCACAGGGAGGCGGGTGCTCTCTCAGCGAGCCAATGGTCGAAGGC
>JBKJNV010000624.1:0-3857 GCA_046593435.1 Roseomonas sp. | reverse complement strand
GTTCTTCAGCTTGATGCCGCCGAACAGATTGCCCGACTGCTCGCTGGGGGCGCAGCCATCGCCGAAGGAGAAGCCGCAATGGCCGCGCATCTCGTAGGCGTCCTCGGTCACCTCGCGATGCGCGGTCGGGATCACGAAGCGATCCTCGTAATTCGCGATCGCCATGATGTGGTACATCTGTTCGATCTGCGCGGCCGTCATGCCGACGCGGTGGGGGATCGTCTCGTCGATCACACCGTCGACCGTCTTGGCCCGCATATAGGCGCGCATCGCGAGCATGCGTTCGAGGCCACTGGCCACCGGCGCCTCATCGCCGGCGGTCAGCAGGTTGGCCAAATATTTCAGGGGAATGCGCAGCGAGCGCACATCCGGCATTCCGCCATCGATCCCCATCTTGCCGGCTTCCGCCGCAGCGGTGATGGGCGAGAGCGGCGGCACGTACCAAACCATCGGCAGCGTGCGGTATTCGGGGTGCAGCGGAAAGGCGACCTTCCACTCCATCGCCATCTTCCAAACGGGAGAATGGCGCGCGGCCTCAAGCCAGGAGTCACTGATCCCGTCCGCGCGCGCCTGCGCGATCACCCCCGGGTCGCTGGGGTCGCAGAAGATGTCCATCTGCGACTGGTAGAGATCTTTCTCGTCCGGAACGCTGGCAGCGGCCTCGATCCGGTCGGCGTCGTAAAGCACCACGCCCAGGTAGCGGATGCGGCCGACGCAGGTTTCGGAGCACACGGTGGGCTGGCCGGCCTCGATGCGCGGGTAGCAGAAGATGCACTTCTCGGATTTGCCGGATGACCAGTTGAAGTAGATTTTCTTGTAGGGGCAGCCGGAGACGCACATGCGCCAGCCGCGGCACTTGTCCTGGTCGATCAGGACGATGCCGTCCTCCTCACGCTTGTAGATCGCACCCGAGGGGCAGGCCGCCGCGCAGGCCGGGTTGAGGCAGTGTTCGCACAGCCGCGGCAGGTACATCATGAAGGTGTTTTCGAACTGCCCGTACATCTCCTTCTGGATGCCTTCGAAGTTCGCGTCCTTCGAGCGCTTGGCGAATTCGCCGCCCAGGATTTCCTCCCAGTTCGGCCCCCACTCGATCTTCTCCATCCGCTCCCCGGTGATGAGCGAACGCGGTCGCGCCGTGGGGAAGGCCTCCAGCTCGGGCGCCTTCTGCAGGTGCTCATAGTCGAAGGTGAAGGGTTCATAGTAGTCGTCGATCTCGGGCATGTTCGGGTTGGCGAAGATGTTCGCGAGCACGCGCCACTTGCCGCCGATGCGCGGCTGGATCTTGCCGTTGCGCAGGCGCTTCCAGCCGCCCTTCCACTTGTCCTGGTTTTCCCAGTCCTTCGGGTAGCCGATGCCGGGCTTGGTCTCGACGTTGTTGAACCAGGCGTATTCCATGCCTTCGCGGTTCGTCCACACGTTCTTGCATGTGACGGAGCAGGTGTGGCAGCCGATGCACTTGTCGAGGTTGAGCACCATGGCGATCTGCGCGCGGATCTTCATGCCACTTCTCCCGTGACCAGCGTTGCATCGGCGTGCGGGCGTTCCAGCCAGTCGATCGCCGTCATCTTGCGGATAATGACGAACTCGTCGCGATTGGTGCCGATCGTGCCGTAGTAGTTGAAGTCGTAGGATTGCTGCGCGTAGCCGCCGATCATGTGCGTCGGGTTCAGCACGATGCGGGTGACCGAGTTGTGGATCCCGCCGCGGTTGCCCGTCATCTGCGAGCCCGGCATGTTCACGATCTTCTCCTGCGCATGGTACATCATGACCATGCCGTCCTTGACGCGCTGGGAGACAACGGCGCGGGCGACCAGCGCGCCGTTGCTGTTGAAGGCCTCCACCCAGTCATTGTCCACGATGCCGGCGCGCTTCGCGTCCGGCTCGCTGATCCAGATGCACGGCCCGCCGCGCGACAGGGTGAGCATCAGGAGGTTGTCGGTATAGGTGGAGTGGATGCCCCATTTCTGGTGCGGCGTTATGAAATTCAGCACGATCTGCTTCTCGCCATTCGGTTTCATGTCGATGACCGGCTTGATGGCGCGCAGATCCACCGGCGGGCGATAGACGCACAGCGCCGCACCGAAGGCCCGCATCCAGAGGTGATCCTGATAAAGCTGCTGGCGCCCCGTCAGCGTGCGCCAGGGGATCAGCTCATGCACATTCGTGTAGCCGGCATTGTAGCAGACCTTCTCACTCTCCAGCCCCGACCAGGTGGGAGCGGAGATGATCTTGCGCGGCTGCGCCACCACGTCGCGGAAGCGGATCTTCTCGTCCTCCTTCGGCAGCGCGAGATGCGTGTGGTCAAGGCCGGTCGCCTTGCCCAATGCCTGCCAGGCATGGACGGCGACTTCGCCATTCGTCTCGGGCGCGAGCATGAGGATCACCTCGGTCGCGTCGATGTCGCTGACGATCCGTGTGAGACCCTTGTTCGCACCTTCGGCATGCACCCCGTTCAGCGCCTTGAGGTGATCGACTTCATGGCCAATCTTCCACGCCATGCCCTTGATGCCGTTGCCGATGCGCTCCATCAGCGGCCCGAGTGCCGTGAAGCGCGCATAGGTCGCGGGGTAGTCGCGCTCCACCTCGAAGACCATCGGCATGGTCTTGCCGGGGATCGGCTCGCATTCGCCGCGCTTCCAATCGCGCGGATCGAAGGGCTGGGCGAGTTCATTGGCGCTGTCGTGCTTGATGGGGTTGAGCACGACATCCTTCTCGACACCCAGAACCTCGGGGGCGACGCGCGAGAAAGCCTGGGCGATGCCCTTGTAGATGTCCCAGTCGCTGCGCGCTTCCCAGGCCGGATCCACCGCGCTGGTCAGCGGATGGATGAAGGGATGCATGTCCGAGGTGTTGAGGTCGTTCTTCTCGTACCAGGTGGCCGTTGGCAGCACGATGTCGGAGTAGACGCAGGTGGTGGACATGCGGAAATCCAACGTCACCAGCAGGTCCAGCTTCCCTTCCGGCGCATGCTCGTGCCAGACGGCCTCGGTCGCTTTCGCGCGCCCCTCGGGGCCAAGATCCTTGCCCAGCACGCCATGCGTCGTGCCCAGCAGATGCTTGAGGAAATACTCGTGCGCCTTGCCCGAGGAGCCGAGCAGGTTGGACCGCCAGACAAACATGTTGCGCGGCCAGTTTTTCGGATTGTCCGGATCTTCGCAGGACAGCTTCAGCGTGCCGTCCTTCAGCCCCTTCGCCACATAATCCTTCGCCGGCATTCCGGCCGCCGCCGCGTCCTTCGCAACCTGCAGCGGATTGGTCTCCAGCTGCGGCGCGGAGGGCAGCCAGCCCATGCGTTCGGCGCGGATATTGTAGTCGATGATGGTGCCGTCCCACGGCCCCTTCGGCGCCGTGGGAGAGACGATGTCGCCCACATTCATCGTCTCGTACCGCCACTGATCGGTATGCGCGTAGAAGGCCGAGGTGGAGTTCTGCTGGCGCGGCGGGCGGCCCCAATCCAAGGCGAAGGCGAGCGGCGCCCAGCCGGCCTGCGGGCGCAGCTTCTCCTGGCCCACATAATGCGCCCAGCCGCCGCCCGATTGCCCTACGCAGCCGCACAGCACGAGCATGTTGATGACGCCGCGGTAGTTCATGTCGGCGTGGAACCAATGGTTCATCGCCGCCCCGATGATGATCATCGAACGGCCCGTGGTCTTCTCGGCGTTGGTGGCGAATTCGCGCGCCACCTGGATGATCTTGTCGCGCGAGACGCCGGTGATCTTCTCCGCCCAGGCCGGGGTGTAGGGCGTATCGTCATCGAGCGAGGACGCGACATTGTCGCCGCCATAGCCGCAGTCGACGCCGTAATTGGCGAGGAAGAGGTCGTGGACGGAAGCGACGAGCGTCTCGCCCTCCGCGAG
>JBKJNV010000138.1:0-3312 GCA_046593435.1 Roseomonas sp. | reverse complement strand
AAACCGGCGACCGCATGGCCTGCATGGCCGCCTTGGCCTGCCGCAACCAAAAGGTCCCGCCATGGCCATCATCTATCTCACCCTGAGCGAGTTTCGCGCCGCCGGACCCCTCACCGGAGGCGATACCTTCATCCTGCGTGATTCGGCTTCGGTCCTGCAGGCGCTCTCGGCCAACGAGATCGCGACGCTCGCCCCTGCGGGCCTCAGCGCGATGGACAGCACCGGTGATGCGCTCAGCCTCAGTGTCGCGCAGCGCGCGGCACTCGGAGCGCTGGCGCTCACCGCCGGGGATGTGGTGACGCTGCGCGACACTGCCGCCAACCTCGCGGGCCTGACGCCGGGCGAGATCGGCGCGCTCGCCGGCGCCGGCTTCGACCGGATCGATGCCACGGATGACCGGCTGAGCCTGACCCTGGCGCAGCTGGGCGCGCTGGGTGGGGTGGCGCTCGCCAGCAATGATTTGGTCAGCGTCACCGAGGTCCCGGGCACGCTCGCGGCGCTGACGCCGGGTGCAATCGCCGCGCTGGTCGCCCAGGGGATCGACGGGATCGAGGCGAACCATGGCGACCTCGCCTTGGATGCAGCGCAGGTCGCGGCGCTGGTCGCGGTGCCGCTGCTGATCGACTATGCCCAGTGGCGGGATGGCACCACCGCACTGGCCGGTGTCGCACCTGGCTACACGCTCGGGGTGTTCGGCGTACCCGGTGACGCGAATTTCGCCGGGCTCGCGGCCGATGCGGCGATCGCTTCCTATTGGGTGACGGATGGCGCGGCGGCCATTGCGGCGGGGCTGGTCGCGATGGCGGGTGCTGCGAAGCTCGCGGGCATCAGCCCGATCGACAATGCGCCGCTTGCCATCACCGCCGCTCAGTTCGGCGCCGCCGGGGCCGCGCTGGCCAAGCTGCCGGCGGAGTATCGGCTGACCATTACGGGCGCCTCCGTGGCCCAGGCCGCGGGCTTCCAGGCCAATGCCAATGTGGTGGGCTTCACCGTGGCGGATGGCGGCGCGCAGGTCGCCTCCGGGCTTGCCTCGCTCGGCGCGCTGGCCAAGCTCACCGGCATCACGCTGGCGCCGAGCGGGATTTTGGCCATCAGCCACGCGCAATGGCAGGGGCAGACCGCGGCGCTGGCCCTGCTGGCCGAGGACCAGGCGCTGAGCGTCAGCGGCGTGCCGGTAACCAGTGCGGCGGCGGCGCAGGCGGATGCGCGCATCAGCGGCTTCACCATCCTCGACACTGTGGCCAATGTTGCCGCCGCGCTGGATGCGCTGGGGGCGCTGGGCCGCCTGACCGGGATTACCCTGTCCGCATCAACGCCGGTCGCGGTCAGCTTCACGCAATTGACCTCGGCGGCGGATGTGCTCGCGCTGCTGGCCGGCGGGACCACGCTTGTGGTCAGCGATGTGCCGCCAACGAGTGCGGCGGCGATGCAGGCGGATGCGCGCGTGGCGGGCTTCGCGGTGCGCGGCGGCAGTGCCGATGTGGCGTCCGCGATCGGCACGCTGAATGGTGCCGGAAAGCTCAGCGCCATCGCGCTGACCGATGCCGACCCTCTGGCGCTGACCCATGCGCAGTTCCTCGCCAATGTTACGGCCCTGGCGAAGCTGCCGGGCGGCTATACGCTCGATCTCAGCGGCGTGCCGGCCGCGAGTGCGGCCGCGGCGCAGGCCAACGCGAATGTCGCGGGCTTTGCGGTCACGGATAGCGCGGCTGGAATCGTGGCGGCTTTCGACGTGCTGAACGCCGCGTCGAAGCTCAGCGCCGTGATATTGACCTGGGGCGTCACGCTCACGATCAGCCATGGGCAGCTTCAGGCCGGCACCAACCTGTTCACAAAACTGCCGAGCGAGTACCAGCTGCAGGTGACCGGTGTGCCGGTGGCCGCCGCACTCACCGTGCAGGACAACAACAAGGTACTGGGCTTCGCGGTGAGCGACAGCGCGGCCGCACTCGCCGCCAGCTTCGAAGCGCTGAACGGCATGGCGAGCCTGACCGGCATCGGCGTCGCCGGCGGCGGCAGCATCGCGCTGCCCTATGCGCGCTATGCGGCCGATAGCCGCGCCGTGGGGCTGGTGCAGGGTGGAACCACGCTGGCCGTCAGCGGCGCGCCGGTCAGCGAGGCGGGCGGCTTGCAGGCGAGTCCCGCCGTTTCGGCCTTCACCATCATTGGCTCGGTCGCTGAGGTGCAGGCAGCGCTGGATGTGCTCGGGGCTTCGGGCAAGCTCAGCGGCATCGCGCTGACGGCACCGGGCGTGCTCGCCATCAGCCACGCGCAGTGGAGTGGCCTTGCCGCCACGCTCGCGCTGCTGCCCGCCGACTATACCGTCACGGTCGGCGCTGCCCCGGCTTCGGCGGCCGGCGCCTTGCAGGCGGATGCGCATGTGCAGGGCTTTGCGGTCCATGATGGCGGGGCCGCGCTGGGGGGCGCGTTGGGGGCCCTGAACGCCGCCGGCAAGCTCACCGCGATCAGTCTGGCCGACGCTGTGCCGCTCGCGATCACCCACGCCACCTACCTGGCCGCGACCACGGCGCTGGCCTTGCTGCCAGGTGAGGCCCGGATGGTGGTCGGCACTGCGAGTGCGGCGGGTGCTGCGACCCTGCAGGCCGATGCACGGGTGGAAAGCTTCGCGGTGCAGGATAGCGCGGCTGCGATCTCCAGCGCCTTCGATGCGCTGGACGATGCGGGCAAGCTCGCCGCCATCGCGCTGTCGGACAGCGCGGCGCTGGTGCTGAGCGAGGCGCAGCTGGCGCGCGACACGGCGGCGCTGGCGCTGGTGCCCGGCAGCGCGACACTGGTGCTGCGTGCGGCAGCGACCACGCTGGGTCTTTCGGAAGCGGCGGTGGGCGCGCTGGCCGGGCAGGGGGTGGACCGGCTGCTCGCGGCGTCGGGCACGATGAGCCTGGGGGCGGCGCAATACAGCGCCCTCGGCGGCGTGGCGCTGACCGGCACGGACACGGTCACCTTGGCCGATACCGGCGCCAGCCTCGCGGCGCTGACCACGGCGCAGCTCGCGGGGTTAGCCGCGGCCGGGGTGGATCGCATCGACGCCACGGATGGCGCCTTTACCTTCACCCGCGCCCAGATCACGATGCTGACCGCCATGCCCAAGGACGCTGCGGATACGCTGGTGCTGGCCGATACCGGAGATGCACTGGCGGCGCTGACGACCACCCAGATCTCCGGCCTCTCGGCCTTGGGGGTGGACCGGATCGACGCCACGGACAATCAGCTCCGCCTGACCTTCACGCAGATCAACAACCTCGGTCCGGTGCCACTGAGCGCGGGCGATGTCGTGACGGTGGAGGATACGGC
>JBKJNV010000111.1:0-5352 GCA_046593435.1 Roseomonas sp. | reverse complement strand
TGGCGATGAACAGATCGCGCGTTTGCTGGACATTGCCCTGCAATTGGAAGGGCTTTACCGCAATGCCTCAACCCATGCCGCAGGCGTCGTCATCGGCCAGGAACCGCTGATCGGCATCGTCCCGCTCTACCGCGACGCGCGATCCGAGCTGCAGATGCTGGTGACGCAATACTCGATGAAATACGTCGAGCAGGCGAGCCTGGTGAAGTTCGACTTCCTTGGCCTCAAGACGCTCACCGTCATCGAGAAGACGGTCGAAATCTTGCGCGAGCAGGGGGTTGCGGTTGATATCGCAACCATTCCCTTGGATGACACCATCACCTTCGCGATGCTGCGGAAGGGCGATGCGGCCGGCGTGTTCCAGTTCGAAGGGCAGGGGATGCGCGACTGCCTGCGGCAAATGCGCGTCGACCGGTTTGAGGACCTGATCGCCGCCGTTGCGCTCTACCGCCCAGGTCCCATGGCGAACATCCCCTCCTACTGCCAGCGCAAGGCTGGCGAGCCCTGGGCGAGCCCGCACCCGGCCATCCACCACATCCTCGCCGAGACCTACGGCATCATGGTCTACCAGGAACAGGTGATGCAGATCGCCCAGGACCTGGCCGGCTATTCGCTGGGTGCAGCCGACCTGCTGCGCCGCGCCATGGGCAAGAAGATCCGCTCCGAGATGGCGGAACAGCGCGAGATCTTCGCCAAGGGCGCGACCGAGCGAGGCGTGACCGCCGAGAAGGCCGGCGAGATCTTCGACCTGATGGAGCGCTTCGCCGATTACGGCTTCAACAAATCCCACGCCGCGGCCTATGCGCTGGTCAGCTACCAGACCGCCTGGCTGAAGGCGAACCATACGGTCGCCTTTCTTGCCGCGTCGATGTCGCTCGACATGGGCAATACCGACAAGCTCGCGGGCCATATGCAGGAAGCGGCGCGCTTGGGCATTCCCGTGCTGGCGCCGGACATCAACCGCAGCGCACACGACTTCATCGTCGAGGAGATGGCCGAGGGGAAGCAGGCCATCCGCTTCGCGCTCGCGGCCGTGAAGCGGGTGGGCGAGGGAGCCATGCGCGACCTCTGCGCAGCACGTGAGACCGGGGGGCCGTTCCTGTCGCTGCCGGATTTTACCGGGCGGGTGGACCCGCGGCTGCTCAACAAGATGCAGATCGAGAACCTTGGGAAGGCGGGCGCCTTCGACACGCTGTCGGCGAACCGCGCGAGCCTTGTCGCCGGCGCCGAGGTGCTGATCCGACGCGCCCAGGCGGCCGCCGAGGAGCGCGGCAGCGGCCAGATCGGCCTGTTCGGCGCTGAATCGCAACGAAATGAACCGATCCGGCTGCCGGCGATGCCTGACTGGCCCTTGCTGGAGAAGCTCACCTACGAAGCAGAGGCGGTTGGGTTCCATCTCTCCGCGCACCCGCTCGATACCTACAAGGTCACGCTCAAGCGCCTGGGCGTGGTGGGGTCGGCGGCCATCGCGGACCGGGCGCGCGCCGGGACCACCCGGATGAAACTCGCCGGCACGGTCGTAAATGCCAAAGAGCGCACCACGAAGACCGGCAGCCGCATGGCCTGGGTAAGGCTCTCCGATGCCCAGGGCGGCTTCGAGGTGACCTGCTTTTCCGAAGTGCTGAACCGCTCCCGCGAGCTGCTGGTCGAGGGCCGTGCGGTGCTGGTCACGGCCGAGGCGAAGATGGAAGGCGAGGCGCTGCGCCTGACCGCGCAGGAGGTCGAGAGCCTGGAGAAGGCGGCCGCCGGCATCGCGCAGGGCATCCGGCTCTGGCTGGACCAGACCGCCGCCGTGGAGCCCATCCGGGTGCTGCTGGAACGCGAGGGGCGCGGGAAAGGACGAGTGGTGCTGGTGCCGATGACGGGGCCGGGCCAGGAGGTCGAGCTTGTCTTGCCCGGCGGCTTCAATGTCGGGCCTCGCTTGATGCAGGCGATGAAGGTCCTGCCGGGCGTCGCCATCGTGGAGGAGCTCTGATTTGCCCCACAGGCTTATCCCCCATCTCTTTTCTTTCCATAATATATCTTATGCGGCAATCAGATCCTGTGGGTAAGTCCGGCACAATCAAACTCCACACCATCTCAATCACTTAGAGGCAGCTGATGCCCAACACCCCCACCCCTGCCGAGGCCATCACCCGCCTTCTCGCCACCATGGCGCGGCTGCGCGACCCGGTTGCAGGCTGTCCCTGGGACCAGGTCCAAAATTTCACGACCATCGCGCCCTACACCATCGAGGAGGCCTACGAGGTCGAGGACGCGATCGCCCGTGGTGACCGTCCGGCACTGCTCGATGAGCTTGGCGACCTACTCTTCCAAGCCGTCTACCACGCGCAAATGGCTGAAGAAGAAGGTTCTTTTAGCTTTGCCGACGTAGCGGAAACTATTCACAGGAAAATGGTCCTGCGCCACCCGCATGTCTTTGCCGCCAGCGAGACGCGCAGCACCGAAGAGCAGACCCGGGCCTGGGAGGTCCAGAAGGCCAGTGAGCGCGCCGCCCGCGCCGAGCTTGGCACTCTGGCGGGAATCCCCCTCGCCCTCCCTGCCCTGACGCGCGCCCAGAAGCTGACCAGGCGCGCCGGCCGCGTCGGCTTCGACTGGCCGGACGCGGCCGCCGTGCTCGACAAGCTCGACGAGGAGGTCGCGGAACTCCGGGCCGAACTGCCCGGCGCCGATCCTGCCCGGCTGGCCGATGAGCTGGGGGATATGCTGTTCGTGCTGGCGAACCTCGCCCGCAAGCTCGACCTCGACGCCGAGGCCTGCCTTCGTGGCGCCAACCGCAAGTTCGAACGCCGCTTCGGCGCCGTCGAGGCGGCCTTGGCGCGAGCGGGCCGCACCCCCACCGATGCCTCCCTGCAGGAGATGGAAGATCTCTGGCAGCAGGCCAAGCGCCAGGAGACCGTCAAGTCCTGATCCTTGCCCTGATCCTGGGCCGCCGGCGCTCGGCCGGACGCTGCTCCATGCCGGCCGTGCCGGCCAGGTCGAGATGCGGCGGCCGCAGTCGGGCGCGGATGACCGGCCGCAGCTTCGGCTGACGCGCGGCGGCCAAATGCTGTGGCAGACGCGCGCGCTGGTTCGAAGTACTGGACCCGCCGCTGCGCTCCGCGGGCGACGCTCCGCCGCTCACCGGCTGGTCGGGCGGGGCCTATTGCTGGCGCACGTGGGATGATGACGGCCTCCAGGCCCTGGCGGCGGCGCGGGGCATTGCGCGGCCTCCGCTTCCAGCCAGCTCACGCCGCGCGCTCGGGATAGCTGATCTCCACCACCTCGATCTCCTCCATCCCCGCCGGCGTGCGCAGCCGGACCGCGTCGCCCACCCGCTTGCCGAGCAACGCGCGCGCGATCGGCGCCACCCATGAGATATGGCCAAGGTCGGGCGCGGCCTCATCGACGCCCACGATCGTGATGCGAACCTCGCTGTCATCGGCGCGGGCATAGGTGACGCAGGCGCCGAAGAACACCTGGTCGCGCCGGGTCTGCGCGGCGGGGTCCACCACCTGGACGCGCTCCAGCCGCTTGGTGATGAAGCGCACGCGGCGGTCGATCTCGCGCAGGCGGCGCTTGCCGTACTGGTAGTCCGCATTCTCCGACCGGTCGCCGAGGGCCGCCGCCCAGGACACCACCTCGACCACTTTCGGCCGCTCCTCGACCCACAGCCGCTTGAGTTCGGCCTGAAGGGCGGCAGCACCCGGCGCCGTCATGTAGAAGGGCGTGCCCTCCGGCAATCCGGGCGGGCCGGCATCATCATCCTCGTCGTCAGCCAAGCAGGGCGGCCCGGGCCGCGGCCCAGCTGGCCTCGTCGGGTGCCGCGATCAGCCCGCCGGCATGGACCAGGGGCGAATAGGGCGCGCCGTCGAAGCGCGCCGAGAAGCCGCCCGCCTCGGCATGGATCAGCACGCCCGGCGCGTGATCCCAGGGCATCATCTTGTTGTAGAGCAACATGTCCGCCGCACCCGAGGCGACCAGGCGATACTCATGCGCCGAACACCGGTAGCCGACCGCCGAGGCCAGCCGCCCCATATTGCGCGTGACGGTGCTGCGGTCCGGCTCGGGCAGGTAGCCCCAGGATATGGCGCCAACCATCTGCCCGACCGGTCGGGCCGGGGCAACACGCAGGGGCGCGCGCGTGCCATCCTCGCGCTCCACCCAGGCGCCCTGCCCGGCCAGCGCGATGGCGCAATCATCCGCGAATGGTTCATGGATCCAGCCCGCTTCCACCACGCCATCGCGGATGGCTGCCACCATGCAGCCGAACAGCGGCACGCCGGCGGCGAAGTTGGAGGTGCCGTCCACGGGATCCACCACGAAGGCAAGGCCCGGCTCGGCCAGGCGATAGAGCAGCGCGGGGTCGGCGGCGGTGCCCTCCTCGCCCACCACCAGGCAGCCGGGGAAAATCCGCTCCAGCCCGGCGCGGATGAGAAGTTCGGCAGCTTCGTCAGCATCGGTGACGAGGTCGAGGGGGCCGGATTTCGTGCGAATGGCACCAGGTCCGAGGTTGCGGAAACGCGGCAGCACCTCGGCCGCAACAACATCGCGCAGCAGCCGAGCAACGGCGGAGGCTTCGGACCGGCTGATCATTGGACTTCCTGCAACTGCGCGAAGCGCGCGCGATCAGCCGCGGAGAGGCGCACCGTCAATCGAATGGCATCCTCCGAGTCGTCGCGGTGCAGCACCTCGCCATGCGCGTAGAGCCAGGCGAGCCGCGCGCCATCGGCCGGAGCGACAGCGGCTTCCAGCGTCACGAGGTTGGCGGAGAAGCGTGCATCCAGGGCAAGGCGCAGTGCCTCCAACCCCTCACCCGTCAGTGCCGAGACGGCAATGGCGCCATGTTGGTTGGCGCGCTCGGCAGCTTCCGCGGCACCCAGCGTGCCATCGAGCAGGTCCACCTTGTTCAGCACCTCGACCATCCGCTCCTGCCAATTCGCGTCGAGCGTCGGGTTCGCGCCGGTCGCCAGCGCGCCAAGCACGCCCAGCACATCCTCGCGCTGCGCCGCGCTGTCAGGGTGGGAGATGTCGCGGACGTGCAGGATGATGTCGGCGGCGGCCACTTCTTCGAGCGTGGCGCGAAACGCCTCGACCAGCTGCGTCGGCAGGTCGGAGATGAACCCAACCGTGTCCGAGAGAATCGCCCCGCGCCCCGAGGGCAGCTTGATCGCGCGCATCGTCGGATCGAGCGTCGCGAATAGCTGGTCCTGGGCGTAGACGCCCGCGCCGGTCAGCGCATTGAACAAGGTTGATTTGCCGGCATTGGTGTAGCCCACCAGCGCGACGACAGGTTCCGACTGGCGCTGCCGCGCGCCGCGATGCAGCCCGCGCGTGCGACGAACCTGCTCCAGCTCCTTCTTCAGCTTGACG
>JBKJNV010000319.1:0-2650 GCA_046593435.1 Roseomonas sp. | reverse complement strand
TGGTGACCGAGCCTGCCGTCACCCTCGCGCCTGCCTCGGAAGGGGAGGGGGTGGTCGAGGATTACCGCGCCACGGGCCTCACGCTGGGGCGGCATCCGCTGGCACTCCTGCGCCCAGCGCTGCTGCGCCTCACGCGGGATGATACCCGCACGCTGGGGACCGCCCGGCAGGGGGCAATGGCGCGCATTCCCGGCCTGGTGCTGATGCGCCAGCGACCGGGGACGGCGAAGGGCGTGGTGTTCCTGACCATCGAGGATGAGTGGGGCGTGGGCAACCTCGTGGTCTATGCAGCGATTGCGGCGCGCGACCGTGCTGCGCTGGTGGCCGGGCGGATGCTGCTGGCCGAGGGCCGGGTGGAGCGCGTGGCCGAGAATGTCGAGGTGCCGATCACCCACCTGATCGTGCGTCGCCTGATCGACCGCTCGGACATGCTCGACGGGCTGCTGGGCGACAGCGCCTGGGCGGAACGCTCGATCGGGCGCGCCGATGAAGTAAAGCGTCCGGAGCCGGGTTCGCGCCGGCCGAAGGCGAAGCTGCCGGACAGCCGCGATTTCAGGTAATATCATGCTTGCCCTCAAGCGCCGGGCGCGTGCTCGTCACGCCGTGCGGCGTGCTGTCAGCAAGACGCGGTTGGCTCGCCGCACCAGTGGCGCTCGCCCATTCGGGATGGCGGCCCGCACGGTTGGCCGAAAGCCGACGTACTTGGTGCGACCCGGTTTGACAGTGCCACGGCCCCTTGCGAGCGTGAATGCAAGCAAACAAGGAAACCCCATGAGCCAGGTCAGTGACCCACACAACATGTCCGTCGCCGAGATGGAGCACTTCGTCGCGCGCTTTGCGACGCTGCGCGGATCGGAAGAGGCCTTCGTCGATTCCCACCTGCCCGGCAGCCGGCGCTTCAAGATCAATCTGGTCGGCATGGGCGTGGTGGAGCGCGAGGACCTGCCTGACCTCAAGCCCAACATCCCGCTCGGCGCGCATGGCTTCAACCTGGGCATGATCCAGGCCGAGCACGGCAATGGCGCCTCGCTGCATTCGCATACCACGGAGGAGGTGTTCATGCCGCTGGTCGGCCCCTGGGCGGTGACGTGGATGACCGAGGAGGGCGAGAAGGAGATCATCTTAAAACCCTTCGACTGCATCCATGTGCCCACCGGGGTCTATCGCGGCTTCCGCTACGTGGGTGAGGGGCGAGGGACGCTGCTGACGCTGATCGGCGGGCCCGATGCCGGCAAGGTCGCGTGGGAACCGAGCGTGCTGGAGAAGGCCGCGGCCATGGGCGTCTCGCGCGATGCGTCCGGCCAGGTGCAGGGGCTCGTCGGCGCATGAGCGGGCACATCACACGACGCAGCGCCTTTGCACTGCCGATGCTGGCCGCCGGTGCGGCCTCCGCGCAACAGCAGGAGTTCCCGAACCGGCCGGTGACGGTGATCGTGCCGTTCCCGCCCGGTGGCGCGACGGACCTCATCGCGCGGCCGCTGGGTGCGGCGTTGCAGAAGGTGTGGGGTCAATCCGTGGTGCTGCAGAATCGCGGCGGCGCGGGGGGCGGCATCGGCATGGCGGCGGGTGCGGCGGCGCGCCCCGATGGCTACACCGCGCTGATCGCGCATGTCTCCTATACCTCGATCCCGGCGGCGGATGTGCTGTTCGGGCGGCCCCCGAGCCTGGATCGTGCGGCCCTGGCGCCGGTCGCGTTGCTGACCGCGGATCCGATGGTGATCGTGGTCCGCGCCGATGCGCCGTGGCGGACCTGGCTCGACTATGTCGCGGATGCGAAGCGGCGGCCGGGCGAGATCGCCTATGCGTCCTCCGGCCCCTACAGCGCAGTGCATCTGCCCTTCGAGATGCTGGCCCAGGCGGGGGGTATGCGGCTGAACCACATACCCTTTGCCGGCGGCGGGCCGGCGATGACGGCGGTGCTCGGCGGCCAGGTCTCGGCTTCATCGAGCGTGCCATCGGTGGTGAACCCCTTCATCCGCAGCGGGCAGATGCGGGCGCTGGTGCATACCGGCGCGCAGCGGGTGGCGTTGCTGCCGGATTGCCCGACGGCCATCGAGCTGGGTTTTGCCAATCTGGAATTCTACCTCTGGGTCGGGCTGTTTACCCAGGCGGGGGTGGAGCCAGGCATTCAGCGGCGCTTGCGCGAAGGTGTCGCCGCCGCCCTGCGTGAGCCGGAGATGCTGCGCCAGCTGGAGACCACGGGGATGGTCCTGGACCACCGCGAGGGGCCTGCCTTCCAGGCGTTCCTGGATGCCGACCGGGTGCGGATCGAGGCGGCGATCCAGCGGATCGGGCGCGTCGAATAGACGTCCGGGTAAGAAAATCCGAAATCCCTACCCCGCGCCCCGCGCCTGCCAAGTGGTTGATCCGGCGAGGCTGCGGGTAAGGATTTCGGACTTTCGGGTTTTCAGCTTGCCGTCACCACGAAGCTCGCCGCCGGGATCGTCACCTGCCCGGCGGAGGGCAGCGCGGCGGGTGTCGCCAGCGCGCTGAAGGTCAGTGGGTTGCCGCCCGAGACCGCGTCGAACAGCCCGATATGCGTCAGGCTGCCGACGCCGGCGGTGAAGGTGAAGCGCAGCAGGGCGCCATTGCTCTGGTCGCCGGTGCCGGTGAAGGTCACGCGCTGGCGGGCATAGCCGGCGCCCACCGG
>JBKJNV010000596.1:0-4476 GCA_046593435.1 Roseomonas sp. | reverse complement strand
GTGAAGCCAGCCATGGCCCGATGGGGTGGTCGGCGGCAGGTGCAGATGGATCAGCCATTTGCCCGCATCATGGGGTACGCCGAGCGTTTCGAACAACAGATCAAGTGGCACCTCGCCGACGACAGCGAGCAACCCGCCCGCGGCGATCAGCACCTGGCGATGGCGGCGGCGCAGGGGCAGTGCCGAGCGGGGCATGCAGGCGCAGGCGGGCCGCGGCCGGCGCTGGGGACAGATGTGCGGTGCGGGAGAGGGTGCGCCGCATCGCCGGGGCCTCAGCGCTGGCGCCAGGGCAGGCCCTCGGCCTTCCAGCCGGAGACGGTGCCGCGATGGCCCTCCGCATCGACGGGCCCTTCGAAGCCGGCGGCGATGTTGAAGGCGTGCGGGAAGCCGGCCGCCTGGGCCGCCTGCCCGGCCGCGAGCGAGCGCGCGCCGGAGCGGCAGAGGAAGTAGATTTTCTTGAGCGGCGTGAGGCCGGCCTTGCGCAGATGCTCGGCGAAGGCGCCGTTGACCTGCATCGACGGGTAGACCTGCCAGGGGATCAGCACCGGCTCCTTGCCGGCCGGGGCCAGGTCCGGCAGGCCCACGAAATTCCATTCGGCATCGGTGCGCACATCGACCAGGGCGGCGTCGGGGTCATTGGCCAGCGCCGCCCAGGCTTCGGTGGCACTCACATCCGGCACAATGCTCATGGGATACTCCCCAAGGGTGATGGGCCGGGGCGAGGGCGTGCGCCCCGGCTACTTCACTTCCACATAGCGCAGATAGGGCTTCTTGGCTTCCCATCCTTGGGGGAACAATTCGCGCGCCTTGTCGTCGGGGATGGAGGGCGGGATGATGCCGCGCTCGCCCGGGCGCCAGTTCACCGGCGTGGCCAGCTTGGTGCGGTCGGTGAGCTGGAGGCTGTCGATCACGCGCAGGATCTCATCGAAATTCCGCCCCGTGCTGGGCGGGTAGACCAGGAACAGGCGGATCTTCTTGTTCGGGTCGATCACGAAGACGGTGCGCACGGTGATGGAGGGATCAGCCTCGGGGTGCACCATGTCGTACAAAGCGGCGACCTTGCGCTCGGGGTCCGCGATCATGGGGAAGTTCACCGCGTGGCCCTGGGTCTCCTTGATGTCGGCTTCCCACAGCCCGTGGCTCGCGACGGGGTCCACGGACAGGCCGATGACCTTCACGCCGCGCCGGTCGAATTCCGGCTTCAGGCGGGCGGTCTCACCCAGTTCGGTGGTGCAGACGGGGGTGAAGTCCTTGGGGTGGCTGAACAGCACGCCCCAGGAATCGCCCAGCCATTCATGAAACCGGATCACGCCCTGCGTGGTTTCCGTTTCGAAATCGGGCGCGATCTGGCCGAGTTGGATGCTCATGTCGGGTCTCCTTCTGGCGCACGCGTTGCGCCGATGCGCGCACTCCGCGCCCGTCTGTGGCAGTCTGTAAAGCCGTGGGAATAGAATGGCCGGAATCGTGCCAGGGGGAGAACGCCATGCTCGGGTTGATGCAGGATTGGCCATTGCTGATCCACCGCCTGATCGACCACGCCGCGGTCCAGCATCCGCGCCGTGCCGTCATCAGCCGCTCGGTCGAAGGGCCCATTCACCGCACGGACTACGCAACGCTGCGCGCCCGTGCACTGCAACTCGCCAAGCGGCTGACGCAGGAGGGCGTCGGCGAAGGCGACCGCGTCGCGACGCTCGCGTGGAACACCTGGCGCCATGTCGAGGCCTGGTACGCGATCAGCGGCATCGGGGCGATCTATCACACGGTGAATCCGCGGCTGTTCCCCGAGCAGATCGGATGGATCCTGAACCACGCCGAAAGCCGCCTGGTGCTGGTCGATCTCACCTTTGTCCCGCTGCTTGAAAAGCTCGCGCCACTGCTGCCGCATGTGCGGCGCTTCGTGGTGCTGACCGATGCGGCCAACATGCCCGAGACCACGCTGCGGGGCGCGGTCCCCTATGAGACCTGGCTTGCGGAAGCGGATGCGGATTATGCCTGGCACGCGGTGGATGAACGCACCGCCGCCGGGCTTTGCTACACATCCGGCACCACGGGCGACCCGAAGGGGGTGCTGTATTCGCACCGGTCCAACGTGCTGCACGCGATGACGATGAACGCCGCCGACATGTTCGCGATCACCGCGCGGGACGTGGTGATGCCGGTGGTGCCGATGTTCCACGCCAACAGCTGGATCCTGCCCTTCGCGGCACCGATGGCGGGTGCGGCGCTGGTGCTGCCGGGGGCGAAGCTCGATGGCGCCTCGGTGCATGAGTTGATCGCCAGCGAGGGCGTCACCTTCTCCGCCGCGGTGCCGACGATCTGGATGATGCTGTTGCAGCATCTGCGCGCAAGCGGCGGCAGCCTGGGCACCATGACGCGCGTGGCGATCGGCGGTTCGGCCTGCCCGCCCGCGCTGATCGACGCCTATCAGCGCGAGTATGGCGTGCGCGTGCTGCATGCCTGGGGGATGACGGAATGCTCCCCCGTTGGGACGCTCTGCTACACCAAGCCTGAGGTCGCGCATCTGGAAGGCCAGGCGCTGCTCGATTTGCAATCGCGCCAGGGGCCGCCGCCGTTCGGCGTCGAGATCAAGATCACCGATGATGCCGATAACCGCCTGCCCTGGGATGGCGAGGTGTTCGGCCGGCTGATGGTGAAGGGGCCGTCGATCGCGGCGGCCTACTACAAGGTGGACCTGGCGGGCGTGCTGGATGCGGAGGGCTTTTTTGACACCGGCGACGTCGCGACCATCGACGCCGATGGCTACATGCAGATCACCGATCGGTCGAAGGATGTGATCAAGTCTGGCGGCGAATGGATCAGTTCCATCGCCATTGAAAACCTCGCAATCGGGCACCCGGATGTGGCGGAGGCGGCGGTGGTCGCGATCCCGCATCCGAAATGGGATGAGCGGCCGCTGCTGCTGGTGGTGGCCAAGCCGGGGGCGACGCCCACGAAGGCGAGCGTGCTGGAGTACCTGTCCGACAAGATCGCGAAGTTCTGGATGCCCGATGATGTGCTGGTGGTGGACAGCCTGCCGCATACCGCGACGGGCAAGCTGCTGAAGACGAAGATCCGGGACATGGTGAAGGACCACCAGATCGGAAAGTAAGATTTCCTTACTTTCGGACTTTGATCAGGCCATTGATATGGCTTGGTATTTCTACGGAAGTTCGGAAAAGCCGATAATCTTACCAGGGCTTGCGCCGCGCGGGCGCGGCCCCGCTGGTGACGAGAACGATACTAGAACATCAGCGCCACGAAACCCAGCGAAATCGCGCCTCAGGCAGCGATGGGCAGCGCGCGGACCAGGCCCGCCTCGCGCGCGATCAGCTCATAGCTGCGCGCGCGTGCGACGGGGTCGTGGCAGGGCGACAGGATCGCGACCTCGTCCGCGCGGACCGACCCCGCCAGGGTTTCAAGCTTGGCCAGGACCTGGGCAGGCGTGCCGATGATGGCCTGTTCGCGGAATGCGGCGATGCGCTCGCGTTCGGCCGGCGTGTAGGGGTAGGCGAGCGCCTCCTCCGGCGAGGGCAGCGGGACGAAGCGGCCGCGGTCGCGCAGCAGGCGCGACAGCGCGCGGGAGGCAAACAGGCGCGCCGCCTCGGCCTCGGTTTCGGCGGCCAGGGCAAAGACGGCGATGGCGGCCTGGGGGCTGGGCAGGTTGCCGGCATCGGCGCGGAATTGCGCGTGATACAGCGCCATTGCCTCGGCGCAGCCGGCACCATCGGTGATGAAGTAGGCGTAGCAATAGGGCAGCCCGAAATAGGCCGCGAGCTGGGCGCCGTAGTCGCTCGACCCCAGCACCCAGACCTGCGGGCGGGTGCTGACGGCGGGCTGGGCGGTGATGGCGGCGTGCGGGTGGTTCAGGGGCAGGCCATCGCCGGTCCAGCCCAGCAGCTCCATCACCTGTGAGGGGAAGCGGTCCTCGGCCTGGCGCATGGCCATCGGGTTCAGCGCCATCGCCGTGCGGCCATCCGAGCCCGGCGCGCGGCCGACGCCGAGGTCGATGCGGCCAGGTGCGATGGCTTCGAGCGCGCGGAACTGCTCGGCGACCTTCAGCGAGGCGTAATGGGGCAGCATGATCCCCGCAGAGCCCACCCGGATGCGTCGCGTGGTCGCCGCGATAGCGGCGATCAGGATCTCGGGGGCGGAACCGGCATGGGCCTGCGAGTTGTGGTGCTCGGCGAGCCAGTAGCGGGCATAGCCCCAGCCATCGGCCTTCTGCGCCAACGCGATGGTTTCCGCGATCGCGGCGCCGGCGTCACGCCCGGCGGCAATGGTCGATTGGTCGAGGATGGACAGGGTCAGCGTCATGCCATGCAAGGTGGCGCGACCCTGACCGCGCGGCAAGCCTTGCGCGGTTCAGGAGACGCGGCGGATAGGGGTGGCGGTCTCCGGCGGCCAGGCGGTGCCAGTGCCGAGCCGGGCATCGAGGCTGCCCTGTGCGGTGGTCGCGAGGCGCGAGAGCTTGGCCAC
>JBKJNV010000038.1:0-4966 GCA_046593435.1 Roseomonas sp. | reverse complement strand
TCGAACGCCTGGCCGCGGCGACGCGCGAGATCCTGGCGCTGCCGGCCGTGAAGGACCGCCTGACCGCGCTTGCGTCCGAGCCCATCTGGATGAGCCCGGCGGATACCGACGTCTTCGTCCGCGCCGAGTTTGAGCGCTGGCGCCCGGTGATCCGTGCGGCGGGGGTGACGCTGGAGTGAGGGGCGGCGCGTGAGGGAAGCCCCCTCACTCCACCCGAATATCCGCCGCCCGCGCCACCTCGCGCCAGCGTGCCAGCTCCACATCGATCAGCTGCGCGAAGGCCGCCGGCGTCCCCGGCGCCGGCCGTGCACCCTCGCTCTCGAAAATCCGCGCCACGCCGCCTTCCACCACCGCCGTGTTCGCCGCCTGGTTCAACCGCGCCACCACCGCCTCCGGCAGCCCCTTCGGTCCGAACAGCCCCCACCAGATGTCCGTCTCGTAATCCAGCCCCATGTCACGCACCAGCGGCGCAGGCGGCGAGCCATCGGTGCGCCCCGGCGCCGTATAGGCCAGCACGCGCACCCGCCCCTCGCGCGCCACGGCGTTCGCACTCGCAACCGTCGTGATCAGCACCTGGATATGCCCCGCGACCAGGTCCGTCACCGCCTGCGCCGTGCCGCGGTAGGGGATGTGGTTCATCCGGATCCCGGCGCGGAGGCAGAAGTATTCCGTGATGAAGTGGTTGATCCCGCCCGGCCCCGAGCTGCCGTAGTCGATCCCCCCTGGCCGTGCCCGCGCCTCCGCGATCAGCCCCGCCACGTCGCGGGCCGGAAAATTGGGCGAGGTCAGGATGAAGAACGGCGCCTTGGCCAGTACCGCGACCGGGGTGAAATCCTCCGGCATCCGGTAGGGCGTGCGCTGCACGATGGACGATGTGGCGAAGGAGGATGAGGTGACCATCAGCGTGTGCCCATCGGGTGCCGCCTGCGCCACCGCCGCCGCGCCGATCGCCCCACCCGCGCCGCCGCGATTCTCGATCACCACCGGCTGTCCGAGCAGCGCTTGCAGCCGGTCCGCCAGCGGCCGCGCGACCACATCATTGGATCCGCCGGGCGGAAAGGGGACGACCAGCCGGATGGGCCGGCTGGGCCAGGTGCCCTGCGCCAGGGAAGGGCGCGCCAGCGGCGTGGCCGCGAGTGCAAGTGCGGCGCGCCGGCCGAGAGTGATGTTCATGTGCGATCCTCCATCCGCCCTTGTCGCATGGCGAAAAACCTCCCGTTAAGCCCCCGCGTGGCAGAAGTGCCGGGCATGGAGGTCCTCCGCCCGCTTTTCGACTGGCCACTGGAACAACTCGCCGAACACGCCGAGCAGCACGCCCGCAACCCGGCCGTCCTCGCGCGCATCCAGGCCGAGCTGGGCTTCCGACCGGGCTCGCGCGCCCTGCTGCTCGCGCGCCGGATCGAGCGCCGCCTCTCCATCACGACGCCCGCGCGCACGGCAGGCCATGAGCTGCGTGCTGCGCTGCTCGAAATCGACATGCTCCGCCGCAACCTCGCCGATGCCGACCTCCGCATCGAGGAGCTGGAACGCGCCGCACCGCCCATGGTCAGCCCGCATGCGCGCGTCTTCATCACCGCCAATGCGCCGGACTGGTTCATCCATGAGGCGCGGCGTGCCTTCCGCCGGCAGCACCACCCCGACCGCCATACCGACCCCGGCGCACGTCGCCGTGCCGAGGCCGCCTTCAAGCGCGCCGAGGATGTCTTCGCCGCGCTGCTGCCATCGCCCGGCGATGAGGACGGGGCGCCGGCACGCCTGCCCTGAAGGCCTAAAGGGCCTTCGCTGCTTCCAGCACCGCGGCCGCGTGCGCTTCCGGCTTCACCTTGCGCCAGATGGCCTTGATGGTGCCATCCGCACCCACCAGGAAGCTCGACCGCTCCATGCCCATGTACTTCTTCCCGTACATGGATTTCTCCACCCACACGCCGTAGCGCTCGGCGAGCGCATGCTCCGGGTCGGAGGCGAGCGGAAACTCCAGGTTGAACTTCTTCGCGAACTTGTCGATCGGCGGCACCGGGTCCGGTGAGACCCCGATCACGGTGAGCTTCAGCTTGCCCAGTTGCGGCAGCGCCTCCTGGATGCCGCAGGCCTGCTTGGTGCAGCCCGGCGTATCCGCCTTGGGATAGAAATACAGCAGGTAGGGCTGGCCCGAGAGTGCGGCCGAAGACACCTCCCGCCCGCCGCTCGCCGCCATCGTGAATTCGGGCGCCCGCGCACCCACCACCAGCTCTGTCATGCCCCATCCCCCATCGGGCCGATACGGCGGAGGAAAATCCCGCGCACCGCCTCGGCCTGCGCCTGCATCTGCTGTCGAAGCTGCGCGAGGTCAACCGCCGGGGCGGGCAGCACCGGGCCGGTCACGTGCAGCAGGGCATGCGCCACGGTGTCCGCGAGCTCGGCCTCCTGCGTGGTGCCGATGGTCAGTCGCAGCAGGCCCGAGACGGTGCGCCACAGCTTCTCGGCCGCGATCAGCGTCTGCGCCTCGGTCGCGTCCAGCACCTTGTGCCGTGCAAGGGCGGCGAGTGCCGCGCGCGTCTGGGTCGCCAGCACCCCGGGCGTCCGGTGGGCATGGGCCAGTTGCAGGCTCTGCGCGATGAACTCCACCTCGACCAGCCCGCCCGCGATCAGCTTCACATCCCACGGGCCCTCGGCCGGCTTGTCGCGGGCAAGCCGCGAACGCATCGCCGCCGCATCGGCCAGCGCCGCGGTGGCGACACCCTCCCGCGTCAGCGCCGCGCGGATTGCCGCATTGATCCGTCTCGCGAGTCCCTGCGGCCCCGCCACCACCCGCGCCCGGGTCAGCGCCATCCGCTCCCAGGTCCAGGCACTTTCCTGGTGATAGCGCGTGAAGGCCGCGAGCGAGACGGCGACCGGCCCCTTTGACCCCGAGGGCCGCAGCCGCATATCCACCTCGCCAAGCCGCCCTTCCGGACCCGGCGCGGTGATCGCGGCCACCACCTGGTTCGCAAGCCGCGCGTAATACTGCGTCACCGGCATCGCGCGCGCACCACCCTGGCTCGCTTCCGCGGCCGGGTCGTGGTCGTAGATCAGCACCAGGTCGAGGTCGCTGCCCGGCAGCATCTCCCGCCCGCCGAGCTTGCCCAGGGCGACGATGGCCAGCGCCCCCCCCTTGACCCGCCCGTGCCGGTCGGAGAAATCATCCACCACATGGGGAAGCAGGGAAGCGAGTGCTGCGGACGCAAGGTCGGACCGCGCCTCGCCCGCCACGTCCGGGTCGATCAAGCCCTCCAGCGCGGCAGCGTCGATCTCGAAATTGCGCTCCACCACCCCCCGCCGGGCGGCGGCCATCGCCTCCTCGATATGGCGTGCATCCTTCACCAGGGCGGGCAGGGAGCCCACGCAATTCGCGGCGGTGAGGCTACCGGGAGACCCCGACAGCAGCCCCTCCAGCGCGGCGGTGTTGCGCGCGAGGTGGTCGGCCAACTGCGGCGCGGCACCCAGGATGCCGGCCAGCCGGTCGAGCAGGGGCATGTTGCGCGCGAGAAGGCTCAGCACCTGCACGCCCGCGGGCAGCCGCGTGAGCACGGCATCGAAGCGCTGCAGCGCCGCATCGGGCTCCCTCTGGCGCGCGAAGGCGCCCAGCAATGCGGGCATCAGCGCGGTCAGCAATTCGCGCGCGCGTTCGCTCCGCGTTGCCCGCGTGCGGCCATGGTGCCAAGCCCGCACCATCGCTGCCACGCCCGAGGGATTGCGAAAACCCATCCCCGCCAGGGTCGCGATGGTGGCCGGGTCATCCTCGATCCCGGTGAAGACCAGATTGCCGCGGTCATCCTCGGCCAACGTCGGCGCGGATTCGAAGAAGCCGCCGTAATGCCGCTCCACGCGCGTCAGGTGGGCGATGAAATTGGCCGAGAAGGCGGCCGCGTCGGCATAGCCCAGGAAGCTCGCGATGCGGGCGAGGCCCTCCGCATCCTCGGGCAGCCTGTGCGTCTGGCGGTCCGCCACCATCTGCAAGCGGTGCTCGACCTGGCGAAGAAAGACATAGGCATCGGCGAGGTCGGCGGCCGTTCGCCGCTCGATCCGCCCGGCATTGGCCAGGGCCGCGAGGCCACCCAGTGTGGTGGGGTCGCGCAAGGCCGGGTCGCGCCCGCCCCAGATCAGTTGCAGCACCTGCACGGTGAACTCGATCTCGCGGATGCCGCCCCGGCCGAGCTTCACATCATGCCCCGCGACCTGCACGGTGGCGTTCGCACCCAAGGCACCCTTGTGCGCATGGATCTGCCGCTTCATCGCATGGATATCGGCTACGGCGGCGAAATCGAGGTGCCGGCGCCAGATGAAGGGGCGGATTTCGCGCAGGAAACCCTCGCCCAAGGGCCGGTCGCCGGCGACCGTGCGGGCCTTGATCATGGCCGCGCGTTCCCAGTTCTGCCCCATCGATCCGTAGTAGCCGATCGCCGCGGGGATCGAGACCGCAAGCGGCGTGGCCGCCGGGTCCGGGCGCAACCGCAAATCGGTGCGAAACACATAGCCCTCCGCGGTGCGTTCCTCCATGAGGGTCACGAGGTCGCGTGCTATGCGGACGTAGACGGCGCTCGCGCGTTCAGGCTGGTAGGCTGCGACCTCCGGGTCGAACAGAACCATGAGGTCGATATCCGAAGAATAGTTCAGCTCCCGCGCCCCGAGCTTGCCCATGCCGAGCACCGCGAGGCCCGACCCGCGCGCGACCGCCTTGGGGTCTCGCTTGGCGCGGCCGGGCAGCCGCAGGTCGCCGCGCGCCGCGGCCTCGCGCAGCAACTGCGCCAGGGCCAGGTCGAGCGACGCCTCGGCCAGCGCGGACAGGGCGCCGGTGACCTTGTCGAGGGTCCACAGCCCCGCGATGTCGGCCGCCGCCGCGATCAGCGCGACCTGCCCCTTCACACGCCTGAGCAGTCCCCCGATGGCCGCGCGCGGCGTGGCCGGCTCGGCGCGGGAGAGTGGGTCGAGGGCCAGGGCCAGCGCATCA